>NZ_MKRU01000087.1:0-7857 GCF_001897985.1 Microbacterium sp. 69-7
AGCAGCGCGGCGGGGTTCGGGAACGTTCCGACGACGTCGGTGCGGCGTTTGATCTCCTTGTTGACCCGCTCGAGGGGGTTCGTGGACCAGATCTGACGCCAGTGCTGCTGCGGGAACCCGCAGAACGCAAGAATGTCGTTCTGCGCATCTTCGAGCATGCTGGCGATCTTCGGGTGCGAGCGGGTGAGCATGCGGACGACTTCGTGGAACTGGGCGAAGACGTGCTCGGTGTCGGGTTGCGCGAAGATCGTGCGGACGATCGACGCGACCATCGGGCCGGCCGCCTTCGGGACGTTGGAGAGCACATTCCGCATGAAATGGACCCGGCATCGCTGCCAGGCGGAGCCTTGGAAGACGGTGTCGATCGCGGCGATCAGGCCGGTGTGAGCGTCGCTGATCACGAGCTTCACGCCGTCCAGCCCGCGCGCCTTCAACGACCGGAGGAACGTGGTCCAAAACGGTTGCGATTCGGTGTCTCCGACCTCGAAGCCGAGGACCTCCCGGCGCCCATCGGCGGCAACCCCGATCGCGACGACCACAGCTTGGGAGACGACCCGCCGGCCGACCCTCGCTTTGCAATAGGTCGCGTCGAGGAACACATACGGGTAGGTGGTGTCCGCGAGGGGCCGGTCGCGGAACGCGGCAACATCCTCGTCGAGGTTCGCGCAGATCCGTGACACCTCCGACTTCGAGATCCCGGTGTCCGCGCCGAGCGCTTTCACCAGATCATCGACCTTCCGGGTGCTGACCCCGTGAACATAGGCCTCCATCACCACCGCGAACAACGCCTGATCGACCCGGCGGCGCCGCTCGAGCAGCGACGGGAAGAACGACCCCGCCCGGAGCTTCGGGATCCGCAGCTCGAGATCCCCCGCCGTGGTCGTGAGGGTCCGGGGACGCGTCCCGTTTCGTTGCGTCGTGCGGGCAGGGGTGCGTTCGAACGGGGCGGCGCCGATGAACGCGGCCGCTTCCGCATCGATCAACTCCTGATAGAGCGTCTCCGTCGCGACACGGATCCGGTCAGTGACATCGGTGAGTTTCAGTTCCCCGAGAAGCTCGAGGAGGGCAGACTGGTCTAGAGCCATCGTGCGTATGTCTTTCTGTGAGTGACTTTGATCGGTTCTCACTGACCATCGCACGATGGCTCACCAACGTCTACGACGAAGACAACCCGGCCAAGAACTACACCACCCCAGGGGACGTCACCGCTCAAAGTGGCGGTGACGGTGGGATTTGAACTCATCGACCGGGCGTCCGCTCAGTCCGCTCAAGCAGCGTTCGCCGCGTCATTCCGCGGTTCGACGACCGGTGCGGCGATGGTCATGTCCGTTCACCGCCACTCAACTCTTCCCAATTCCTTCCCACGTCGCGTTGGCCACCTGGTCGTCCAATTAGTAGCCGTGACAGGCCCCGATCGTGGCTGTCGTGCTGATTGGAAGATCAAAGGCTAGGCAGTGCAACCGGACGACTGAAAATCGTGAGGTCACGGGATCGACGCCCGTCGGAGCCACTGAGACCCTCGGGAGGCTTCTACTCCCGGGGGTTTCTTCAATTCCCAGGTCCTGGCCCATTTCGCCGTAAACCCACCGAACCACAACACACGTGTCATGTCCTGCCCAACGGTGGATTTGCTCGCGTGTAGCGCCGTCTGTGCCGGGAGTGTGCCGGGAACTCGACGAAATACCTGACGAGGTCGACGCCGCTTGAGTCGGTCGCCATGCCCAGCGTGGCTCCCCCGCGAGAGCCGACCCACCAGGCCGACCAGTGGATCGCGTGTTCTGCGCGGTCGCGGGCGTGGGCCGGCATAAGCCGTGGGATTCGAGGCCATCATGCACGGCTTCGGTAGCAGGAGAAAGGGGTTGCTTGCCACGTCATTCCGTGGATCGGCCGATCTGCGTCAAGTGTTGCCGCGGCTCGGCACTCCGCTCGGGTGCGGCTGCACACAGCGGTTAGCCTCCTTGATCGAATCTTGATCGAACCCCAATGGAATCCCTACGCGCGCCAGTGAGGCTGAGGGGGTGAATGATCGACCCCCCGTGATCCCCACCAGCCGTCCGCAAGTCGTGCTGGTTGCCTCCGCCGCATGCGGACACTGCGCTGACGCGGAACTCGTGCTCGAGAAGGCCCGCGCTTCGGGTCTTGTCGATCTCGAGATCGTCGACGCCGAATCAGCGCGGGGATCTGCGCTTGTCGCTCGGCATCGGCCGGCGATGTTCCCGCTGATCCTGCTCGAGGGTGAGTTCTTCAGCGCTGGACGGCTGCCGCGCGGCCCTCTCTCGCGCGTGCTCGGTGTGGCGCGAGCTCGCGTCTGATGGGTAGCGAACTCCTCGCGACCGGGTCGATCCTCGCCGCTTTTCTCGCTGGTGGCGTCGCGTTGTTCGCGCCCTGCTGCATCGTCTTCCTCGCCCCCAGCTACCTCGCCGCCGCCGTGAAGAACCGACGGTGGAAGCTGCTGCCGCTGACCTTCGTCTTCGCCGCCGGACTCGCGGCTGTTCTCGTCCCGATCACCGTGGGCGCCAACCTGATCGCAGGCGCCATCGCCCGCTACCACGCGGTCCTCTACTGGGCCGGCGGGCTTCTGATGATCGCGCTGGCGATCCTGGCCCTGTCCGGCCGGATGTGGTCCATGCCCGGGATGCTGCGAGCCCCCAGCGCGGGGAGGAGCGACACGGCGACCTTCTTCAGCCTCGGCGTGTTCTCCGGGATCGCGTCGAGCTGCTGCGCGCCTGTTCTCGCGGGGGTGATGACCCTGTCTGCGCTGTCCGGCTCACCGGCGGGTGGCACGGTGCTCGGGCTGGCATACGTGTTCGGCATGGTGCTGCCTTTGTTCCTCATGGCGCTGCTGTGGGACAAGCTCCCTAAGGGCGGGCAGTCGTGGCTGCGCGCCAAGCCGGTGCGCCTGCGGGTGGGGCGCCGGATACTCGCGACGAACACCGTGAACCTGCTCGTCGCGGCCGGCTTCGTTGCGATGGGCGTCGCAGTGATCCTGCAGGCCGGCGCGACCGATATGACCGGCGGCGGGTCGCAGTCAGGGGTCGCCGCGTGGCTGACCGATCTGTTCGCGTTCGTCCTGCAGTGGACGGCACCCATCCCGGACCCCGTTCTGGGCGCCGCCCTGATCGGGCTGGTCGGCATCTTCGTGCTGGCGACACTCCGCGATCGTGGCCACGACACGCCCCTCGACCCACCCGACGGAGGCGACTCGCCCGACACCACGGGACGCGCTGTCGATGCACCGGACTCCGTCGCTGAACCCACACCCCGACCCACGGAGAGCACCCCATGAACCGCAAGACCCGCGAAACGGTCAGCGCCCCCGCCCGCACCAGCCGGCAGAGCCCCCGCTCACGGACACGGATCTGGGTGACCGCCTCGGCTGTGACCGTCGGCGCAGTCCTGGTCGGGTACGGGATCTACTCCGCCATCCCCGAGGCGGCCCCGGTCGATGTGGAGGCCGCCGCAGACTTCACGCTGCCCGCAACCGATGGGAGCACCGTCAGCCTGAGCGATCTTCGCGGAGAGACGGTGGTGCTCTACTTCAACGAGGGCGCAGGATGCGGTTCCTGCACCGCGCAGATGGCCGCCATCGAGAAGAACCCGGGCTTCGCCGAAAAGGACATCACCGTCCTCCCCATCGTGATGAACCCGGCCGCGCAGATCCAGGCAGACATGGACGCGTTCGGCGTCACAACCCCGTACCTGCTCGACGACGGGACCGTGTCGCAGGCCTACGACGTCCTCGGCAAAGGCATGCATGCCGGCCTTCCCGGTCACGGGTTCGTGCTCATCGACGCCGAGGGGAACGAGCGCTGGCGCGGCGACTACCCCTCGATGTGGCTGGACCCCGAGGAGCTCCTCCACGAAGTACAGGAAGCGCTGGGATAGACCCCTGCGCGACCGCGACACCCACCGAGACCCGCGAGCCGATGGCCGGGCTCTGGCGACGAGGCCCCCGTGCGCGAGTCACCGTGCGCGAGACGCGATCGCGTCTATGAGCTGCTCGGTGGTCGGCAGCCCGGCGAGCCCCGTCGGGGTCGCGTAGACCCGGCACGCGACGTCCGAGGCTGGTTCCCCGCCAGGGAAGAGGTCCGCGCCGTCGAGAAGGATCGTCGGCGATCCGGCGAACCGCAGGCGGGCGGCTTCCTCTCCGGTCGTGACGACTCGGAGCCGGATGGGGGTGTCGCCGAAGTCCGTCGCACGGAGGGCCTCCTCGAGTCGACGGCGCGTGTCGACCCAGCTCGGACAGTCGTCGATGTGCAGGAGCTCGATGTCCATGAGTCCATTCTCCGCCGGGATTCTCGTCACTGCAGCGCCGGTACCTCGCTGCGGCGGGGCAGAGGGCGTTGCCGGGTCCCCCCAGTCTGCTCCCCCGGGCTGGCAGCGAGGGAAGAGCGCCGCGGACAGTAAGGCACCCTCACCCCCGCCGTTCATCGGCGAAGGTGAGGGTGCGGGTCAAACGGGCCCCACCGATTGGGCGGGGTGCCTCAGCCGGATCAGGGAAGGCGCTCGTGGTTGTCGCGTGACGGGGCATGCTGGTCGTGCGCCGAAGTCGACGGCTCTCCGTGGCCGTGCGTGCCGTGCCTGTTCATGAAGTACATCATGGCGATCATGCTGAGCGGGCAGGCGAGCAGCAGGGCAAACGGCAGCGCCTGGGCGAGATCGACGCCGAACGCAACTAGGCCGACGAGGATGATCGTCGCGGCGCCGGCGAGGAGAATGAGGTGCTTTTTCATCGTGTTCCTTCGTGGTTGACGGGCGCCGAATCGTTCATGGCGGCCCGGATGGACTGGTAGGTGGGAAGGTCGATGTCGCCGCTGGCCAGACGTGCGTCCAGCAAGGACTTCGCGTCGCTCGGTGTCGGCGGGGCGGGGAAGATACGTTGCACCGCCCAGACGACGACTCCGATGACGATCCCCCACCCGGCGACCATGGCGATCCAGCCGACGACATCCATCTGCCCGCACCACACGCTCACGACCGCCTCTTCTCTTCACCGGCGGGGTTGCCGGTGATGTCCTTCCAGACTGGGCGGCGCAGATCAAGGACGCGCTGTGGCCTGATGAAGAATCACTGAAGGTGCGCGCCACGCGGGGCGCGCACCCCATCGAAGGGCAGCTCGATGAGAAATTCTGCGCCGTGGCCCGGACCGGCGCTGTGTGCGGCGATCGTCCCGCCGTGCGCGTGCACGAGGGCGCGGGTGACACTGAGGCCGATCCCCGACCCTCCGTGTGCGCGGTCCCTGGCAGCGTCCACCCGATAGAACCGTTCGAACAGGTGCGGCAGGTGTGCCTGGTCGATGCCTTCCCCGTCATCGGCGACGACGAAGCGCACCCCGCTCGGGGTGGGCGCGGCGCTGAGGCGGACGGTGCCGCCAGCAGGGGTGTGTCGCAACGCGTTGTCGAGGAGATTCGCGAAGACCTGCCCGAGCCGGTCGGGGTCCACGGGCAGGTCCGGCAGGTGCGGCGCATCGACGACGAGGGTCACGCCGGCGGCGGCGTAGGCGCCGCCGGCGGCTGCCGCCGCCGCGGAGAGGATCGCCCCGGGTGCGAGGGGTCGCCGGTGCAGGTGCAGGCTACCGCTGTCGGCACGGCTGACGGCGGTGAGGTCCGCGGAGAGCCGGGTGAGACGGGACGCCTGTGCCCGCAACACCGCGGTGATCGCGGGGGTGAGCTGCTGCACGTCGTCGTCCAGCGCGTCCAGGGTGGCCGCTATGGTGGCGACCGGCGTGCGCAGCTCGTGGGCCACGTCCGCCGTCAGCCGCCGGCGCAGTTGCTCGTCTCGGTCGAGGCGATCGGCCATGGCGTTGAAAGCGAGTGCGAGCTGGTCGAACTCGGCACCGACCCCGGGCGCGGCGACACGGGTATCGAGTCGGCCCGTGGCGAGGCGAGTGGATGCCTCGGCCATCGTGCGCAACGACGCGCCGATGCGGCGGGCGAGGAAGATACTCGCGGCGACGGACGTCACCGTGGCGGAGCCCAGAGCGATGGTCGTGGCGAGCGTGCTCGCAGACCGGAAGGCCTCCTCCGCGTGGCCGATAGCGTCTTGGGAGGTTCCCCCCGACTCGGCGACGTGTTGGACGAAAAGCGCCGGGCCGACGAGAGCAGCAACAAGGAACGCGGTAAGACCCCCCGCGACCACAACCAAGGTCATCGCGATGACAAGGCGCACGGCGATCCCGCGCACCGCAGGCACACCGGCACGGCTGGTCATCGTCCGGGCCCCATCCGATATCCCACCCCGCGGACCGTCCGGACGTAGTTCTGCTCGGCGGCCGTGTCGCCGAGCTTCTGCCGGATGTGCAGAACATGCACATCCACGAGGTGGTCATCGCCGACCCATTGCCCACCCCACACCGCGTTGATGAGCGCCTGGCGGGTGAACACCTGTCCCGGGTTCAACGCCAACGCCGCCAGAACGTCGAACTCGATGCGCGTCAGCGGCACCGGGCGGCCCTTCAATGACACTTCGCGTCCTCGAACGTCGATCGCCAACGCGCCGAACGAAACGAGCGGGGCGGACTCTTCGGCAGCCGCGGCGCGCGGGCGCCGCATCATGACCCCGATGCGGGCGACCAGCTCGCGCGGGCTGAACGGTTTCGTCATGTAGTCGTCCGCTCCCACCGACAACCCGATCAGCATGTCGACCTCGTCGACTCGGGCCGTGAGCATGAGGATGTAGCAGTCCGAGAAGGTGCGTATGCTCCGGCAGACCTCCACCCCGTCCAGGCCGGGCAAGCCCAGATCCAACACCACGACGGCAGGATCCCGCTCGCGCGCCAAGCGCACCGCCGAAGGCCCATCGGCCGCCGACGCGACCTCGAACCCCTCGCGCTCCAGATATCCGGCGAGCACGTCCGCGAGCGCCTCTTCATCGTCGACGACGAGCGCGCGGCGCCGATCTGGCAAGTGGCTGCTCATGACTGTGTACCCTTTCGCGACACGACCGGGATCGAAGTCGCCGCGATCGGAAGTGAAGGAGGCATCGCCGCAGTGGCGTGCCGCCACTCCCGCGCCCTCGTGATGCTCCTGGTCGGCGGAGGACCCATGCGTGAACGGCCCTCGAGCAGCACTGCACCCTCCGGGACTCGCCGGCCCGGGATCATGATCGGTAGCCGAACACAGTGGTCATGCCAGACTCGGCGTGGTAAATGTTATGGCAGTGAGCGATCCACAAGCCGGGGTTGTCGGCGTCGAACTCGACGGTGAGTGTGCGCCCGGGCAGGATGGTCGAGGTGTCCTTGCGGGGTCCGCCGCCCTCATGCTGGTAGGTGTGGCCGTGCAGGTGGAACGGATGCCACATCTTGGTGTCGTTCCGGATCCGTAGCTGAACCCGTTCCCCCTTGCTGATGGCGTGCACGTCCCGCAAAGGGTCGGTCATGTCGAATTGGCGCCCGTCGATTCCCCAGTCGTAGGCCGCCATCCCGCCCGTCAGTGTGAGGTCGATCAGCCGGTCTGGGGTGGTCCGGCTCAGGGCAACCTCGGCGGCGGCGGTCAGATTCTGCGCTGTCCCCACCTGACGGCTATCCAGTTCCGAAACCTCGACGTCGCTCATCGGCGCGGTGCCGCTACCAGTGCGGACCAACGCGAACGCGCGGTCTCGTTTTCCTTCAGCTTCTGCCACGACCGGGAAGACCCCGTCGCCGAGTGTTACCTGCACGTCGTAACGTTCGCCCATCCCGAGCAGGATGCTGTCGACCTCCACCGGCTCGACAGGGAATCCATCAGTGTGCGTAATCGTCAGCGCGTGACCACCCATCGCGAACCGGAACGCGGTGTCGCTGCCCGCATTGATGAGGCGGATGCGTACCACGTTGCCGGCGGTTCCAGTGAACTGGGCAGGGTCGGCGGGGGGTTTCCC
>NZ_MKRU01000088.1:0-6402 GCF_001897985.1 Microbacterium sp. 69-7
TGCAGCGAGTTCGAAACTGACCAAAAGGATGCCATCACTGACAATCCATAATGCCGACACCAAAATGCCGGACTTGATCCAAAGGAATCTCACCCCACCAAAAGGCAGGGACGAGGTAATTTGGCATTTGACAAGTGCACGCTGTTGAGTTCTCAAGGATCGGACGCTCCCGTGCTCCGGCCTCTCGGCCTTCATCGCGGGGCGACTTCTCTTCGCGGACAAGATGTCTCGCCCGTCATGGGCCCGGAGGAACATGACAGGAGTGACAGAATCGTCACGCAGGCAGTATCGCTCTCGCGACTGCCAACACCCACCGCCGTCGTCCGTCTGAAACGGAGTGCAGGAGGGAGGTTTCCATCCTAGACCATAAGTCCTGTTCTCTCTACCGAGAGGTTTGGGATGGGGTTCGGTTCTCCGCTTGAGGGGGCGAGGCCTTCCGGCCCTTCGCTCTTCCCTGTGGGGCGAACAAGCAATAACTTACGCGGCACACCACCAACCAGCAAATCACACCCACATCCCGGGCGTGTCGCGCGCTGTGTCCGGTCGTAGGCTCCCCTCATGGAACCTCGCTCGCTGCGCGCACGGCTGCCCGTCGGCACGCTTGCCACACGCGCCGTCGGCTGGGTCGACGCGGCGACGGCGCCTCTTGCTGGTACTCCTCCCGCGACGGTCGATGCCGAAGCGGTCACCGTCGCGTACACGAGCGAGCGGTGGTTCCGATGGGAGGGGCAGCCGGGCATCGGCTTCGCCCCGTTGTCGGGGTTCTTCCGCACCAGGGACGGGTGGGTGCGCACGCATGCGAACTACCCGCACCACGAGCGTGCTCTGCGCCGCGCGCTCGGCCTGCTCGATGCGCCGCAGGACGGCGACGACCCGGATCGCGTGGGAGCGCGATTGCGCGCGTTGCCCACCCGGGAGGCCGTCGAGATCATCACGCGGGAAGGCGGCCTGTGCGTCGAGGTGCGACGCGAGGATCCCGAGACGGACGAGCGGCTGCGCGCGTCGCCGCTGGCCACCGTGCGCCGCATGGCGGACAGCCCGCTCGAGGCGACGGTCGCCGATGCCTCGGCTCCCCTTCGCGGCGTGCGCGTCCTCGATCTCACGCGCGTCATCGCCGGGCCGGTGGCGACGCGGACACTGGCTCTTCTCGGTGCCGACGTGCTCCGCGTCGATTCCCCTCGGATACCCGAGATCGCCGTTCAGCATCTGGACACCGGTCACGGTAAGCGCAGCACACTGCTCGATCTCGATGCTGACGCCGATCGCCGACGCTTTGACGGCCTTCTCGTCACCGCCGACATCGTGGTTCTCGGCTACCGCCCAGCTGCGCTCTCGCGACTGGGCCTGGAACCCCGTGCGCTGTGCGCGCGGCATCCCGGCATGATCGTGGCCCGACTCAGTGCGTGGGGTGCCGCGGGCGGACGCGGCTTCGACAGCCTCGTGCAGGCGGCGTCCGGCATCGCCTGGATCGAGTCCGCCGACGGCCGCACCCCGGGCGCGCTCCCCGCCCAGGCGCTGGATCACACGGCAGGCTATGCGCTGGCCGCCGCAGTGCTCACGGCACTGCGCCGTCGCGGCGAGGTCGGAGGAAGCTGGCTCGTCGAGACGTCCCTCCGACGCGTCGCGGCGGAGTTGCTCGGGATGCCGCGCGATGCGGACGGGGACCTCGCCGAACCGGTCGACCCCGATCGGTTCCTGCAGCACTTCACCGTCGGCGGCCACGATGTCGTCACCGCGGGGTCGGCCGTGGCCTACGCGGGGGCACCGACGGGGTTCCGGCCACCGCAGCCGTGGGGCTCCAGCGCCCCGGTCTGGCTCCCCCGCTGAGACAGCGACGGCCCCCGCTCCGAAGAACGGGGGCCGTCGTGGGCGTGCGGGTCGCTTACTGGGCGGCCTTCACGATGTCCAGGAGCTTGGGGCTGTTGGCGTAGGCCTCGGCCGCGTTCTCCTTGGTGACGATGACCGGCGGCAGCAGGTAGGCCGGGACGACCTTGACACCGTTGTTGTACTGCGTGGTGTCGTTGACCTCGGGCGTCTCACCCTTCTGGAGCGACTGGATCATCTTGATCGTCTGGGCGACGAGGAGCGAGGTGTCCTTGTTGATGGTGGAGTACTGCTCCCCCGCCATGATCGACTTGACCGACTCGGCCTCGGAGTCCTGACCGGTGACGGTGAACTGCGAGATGTTCTTGCCGGCCTGCTTCACCGAGGTGATGATGGCGCGAGCCAGCGTGTCGTTCGGCGAGAGCACGCCGTCGATGGTCGCCGAGGTGTAGTTGGCCGTGAGCAGCGAGTCCATCCGGCTCTGCGCGTTCTCGGCCTTCCAGCCCTGCGTCGCCGTCTGCTGGATGGCGGTCTGGCCCGACACGACCTTCAGCGTGCCGTCGTCGATCTTCGGCTGCAGCACCTTCATGGCGCCGTTGAAGAAGACCGCCGAGTTGGCGTCGTCGGGCGAGCCGGAGAACAGCTCGATGTTCCACGGCGCGCCGTGGCCCGAACGCTTCTGCAGACCGTCGAGGAGGGCCTGACCCTGCAGCTCGCCGACCTTGAAGTTGTCGAACGCGACGTAGTAGTTCACGTTCGGCGTGTTCTCGATGAGGCGGTCGTAGGCGATCACCGTGACACCGGCATCCGCCGCCTGCTGCAGCTGCGTGCCGAGCTGCTTGCCGTCCTTGGCACCGATGACGATGACCTTGGCACCGTTGGTGATCATCGAGGAGATCTGGTTCTGCTGCTCGGCGACCGTGTTGGATGCCGGCGCGTACTGCACGTCGGCCTTGAACCCGGCCTGCTCGAGGCCGTTCTTGAACAGGTCACCGGCGAGCACCCAGTTCTCCGACGTCTTGTCGGGAAGTGCAATGCCGATCGAGGCGTCCGCGGCGAAGCCGGCGGCGGCCCCCGCCGATGCGGTCGCGTCGCCGCCGCGCCCGGAGCTCGAGCAGCCCGTGAGCGCGAGTGCCGTGACGGCGGCCAGTGAGGCTGCCGCAAGAGCGATTCTCTTCATTGATTCATCACTTTCTCTGGTGAGGGTGAGGCGAGTCGTTCCCGGACCTACACCTTGGGGAGGTCGGCCGGCTGGCTCGACTCGTTCGTGCCCGACGTCGGGATGACGGCGGGGACGTCTGTGATCACGGCTGCACTCTTGTCGCGACGGCGCAGGAGCAGACCGATGATGGAAGGACCGCCGCGACGCTTGCTGATGACGTCGATGGCGACGGCGAACAGGAGCACGAGGCCCTTGGTGATCTGGATCGCGTCGGCCTGGGCGCCGATCAACTGCAGACCGTTGTTGAGGAAGGCCATGACGAGCCCGCCGATGATCGAGCCGATCACCGTGCCGATGCCGCCGGAGACCGCGGCGCCACCGATGAACACGGCCGCGATCGCGTCGAGCTCCCAGCCGTTGCCGTCCTGCGGGCCGGATGCCGTGGCACGCCCGACGTAGATCATTCCGGCGACGGCGGCGAGCACCGACATGTTCATCATGACGAAGAAGTCGACGCGGCGGTCCTTGATGCCCGACAGCGCCGCCGCGAGGCGGTTGCCGCCGACCGCGTAGATGTGACGGCCGAACACCGTGCGGTTGGTGACGAACGAGTAGATCACGACCAGCACCAGCAGGATCACGCCGGAGATCGGGAAGCTCGTGCCCGGGCGTCCCGTGGCGAACAGCCACGCCGCCCAGAGGATCGCGGCCGAGAGGATGACGACCTTCACGCCCGACACCCAGACCGGAGCGGAGTCCGCACCGATCTTGGCCTGCTGACGCCGCAGACGCCACTCGTTGTAGACGATCCACGCCACGCCGACGAGGCCGAGGAGCATCGTGAGCACGTTGAAATCGACGGCGATCGGAAGTTCGGGCAGGTAGCCCGAACCGATGTAGCTGTACTCCGGCGGCACCGGCGTGGTGGTCGACTGCCCGATCCACTGGTTGCCACCGCGGAAGATCAGCATGCCCGCGAGCGTCACGATGAACGCCGGCACTCCGACATACGCGACCCAGAACCCCTGCCACGCGCCCACGAGCGCGCCGACGACGAGCCCGATGAGGATCGCCACAGGCCAGGGCATGTTCCACTCGCTCATCGACTGCGCCACGATGATGCCGACGAAGGCGGCGACCGACCCGACGGACAGGTCGATGTGTCCCATGATGATGACCATCACCATGCCGATCGCGAGGATCAGGATGTAGGACTGCTGGCTGACGACGTTGATGAGGTTCTGGGGAGAGAGCGTCGTGCCGCCGGTCCAGATCTGGAAGATCAGGATGATGGCGATCAGCGACGCCAGGATGCCGAACTGTCGCAGGGACGATGTGCCCCCGCCGAACATCTTCTTCAGGTCGGAGATGCCGCCTGAACGCTTGGTGGGTACCGTCTCGGTGCTCATCGTTGTGCCTTCTGTCGTGCGGAGGTCATGCTGCGCATGAGGTTCTCGGGGGTTGCGTCGGCGACGGGCAGGTCATCGGTGATCTGCCCCTCGAAGATCGTGTAGATGCGGTCGGAGATGCCGAGCAGTTCCGGCAGCTCGCTCGAGATGAGGATCACGCCCTTGCCCTGCGCCGCCAGCTGCTGGATGATCGCGTAGATCTCGTACTTCGCGCCGACGTCGATCCCGCGCGTCGGCTCGTCGAGGATCAGCAGTTCGGGGTCGGTGAACATCCACTTCGCCAACACGACCTTCTGCTGGTTGCCGCCCGACAGCTTCGAGACGCCGACGTCGACGCTGGGCGTCTTGATGCGCAGCTTCTTGCGATAGTCGTCGGCGATGTCGTTCTCGGCGTAGGGGTCGATGACGCCGTTGCGCGCGATCTTCTTCAGCTTTGCGGCGACGATCGAGCGCTTGATCGTGTCGAGGAGGTTCAGCCCGAGCACCTTGCGGTCCTCACTCACGTAGGCCATGCCGTGGTCGATCGCGGACTGGACGTCCTTGATCGAGACTTCCTTGCCGTCGATGAGGATCTGTCCCGACTCGTACGTGCCGTAGGAGCGGCCGAACAGGCTCATCGCCAGCTCGGTGCGCCCCGCACCCATGAGTCCGGCGATGCCGACGATCTCTCCCCGACGGACGTAGAGGTTGGAATGCTTGGCGACGAGGCGCTCGGGGATCTGAGGGTGGCGCACCGTCCAGTCGCGCACCTCGAAGAAGACCTCGCCGATGTGCGGCGTCCGGTCGGGGAAGCGGCTCTCCAGAGAGCGACCCACCATGCCGCGGATGATGCGGTCCTCGTCCACCGCGCCCGTCGCGACATTGAGCGTCTCGACCGTGCGGCCGTCGCGGATGATCGTGATGGAGTCGGCGATCTGCTCGATCTCGTTGAGCTTGTGACTGATGATGATCGAGGAGATTCCCTTGCCCTTGAGGGACAGGATCAGATCGAGCAGGTGCTGCGAGTCGTCCTCATTCAGCGCTGCGGTGGGCTCGTCGAGGATGAGGAGCTTGACGTCCTTCGCGAGAGCCTTCGCGATCTCGACGAGCTGCTGCTTGCCGACGCCGAGATGCTTGACCTGGGTGTCGGGGTCGTCGCGCAGCCCCACCCGCGCCAGCAGGTCGACGGCGCGCAGACGCGCGGTGCTCCAGTCGATGACGCCGCCGCGCTGGATCTCGTTGCCGAGGAAGAGGTTCTCCGTGATCGAGAGCTCGGGGATCAGCGCGAGCTCCTGGTGGATGATCGCGATGCCGGCGTTCTCGCTCGCGCGGATGTCCTTGAACTGGACGACCTCGCCGCGGTACCAGATGTCGCCGCTGTAGGTGCCGTACGGGTAGACCCCGGAGAGCACCTTCATGAGCGTGGACTTCCCGGCACCGTTCTCGCCGCAGATGGCGTGGACTTCGCCCGCGGCGACGGTGATCGACACGTCGCTGAGCGCTTTCACACCCGGGAACTCCTTGGTGATGGAGCGCATCTCCAGGATCGGCACTGCATCCGGCATGGTGCGCGACCTCCTCGTCGTCAGCTTGTCTTCGTTGAGCGGGCTTCGCTCCGAAGCCCAATGTGACCGTTCACATCGCTTGAACATCGTGCACCCTCCGACCGGGGTTGTCAATCGCGGAAGGGCGCCGTTATCGAAGCGTCATCTTTTCGCCGTGACGGCGACGGCACACGACTCCCGCACCACGAGCGAGGGCTCCAGATTCATGCCGCTCGCGGCATCCGTGGGGACCTCCGGCTCTCCGATGGCACGCAGCAGCGCCGCCATCGCGCGCTCGCCCAGCCCGGCGAACTGCTGATGGACGGTCGTCAGGGGCGGCCACGCATGCGCGGCGAGGGGGATGTCGTCGAAGCCGACGACGCTCACCTGGCGCGGGACATCGATGCCGAGATCACGGAAACCGTGGATCATCCCGAGCGCCATGGCGTCATTGGCGGCGAACACCGCGGTGAAGTCCAGACGG
>NZ_MKRU01000089.1:0-5598 GCF_001897985.1 Microbacterium sp. 69-7
CTTCGACGGCAGGTTTGAAGGTCATGACAAGCACGCGATTTGCGCCCATCCGCTTGGCGAGCTGGTAGCTCGTAAACGTCTTGCCGAACCGCATCTTCGCGTTCCAGAGGAACTCCGGAACCGCGTCGGCGTCATCAGCCCCCCGGCTCGCGAAGTACTGCAGGGTGCGTTCGACGGCGGATGCCTGTTCCTCACGCATCGAGAACGTCGCGTGGTGCGTACCCTCGAACGTCTTGCCGACACGCAGCTCGGCGATCGCCGTGCGGACATCCTCGGCGGTGCAGCGCATCCATTCCAGAGTCGGGTTCGCGAACTTCTTCTGCTTGAGCCGCCGACGCACATCGTGGTCGGTGATGAAGGACCCGTCGGGCCTGTCGGCCGGCTCATCGATGACGATCTGGTAGTTCGTGATCGCGGCGGTCTTCGTCTGCTGCGCGACCCGCTTCTTGACAGACTGCGTCGTCTGCCCGACCTTCAGCAGCCCACTGTGCGCCTCATCGTCGATCGAGTACGCGTAGATCCGCAGCCGCGACTCGGGCTTCGGCGGGAGGAGATCGGCCTCAGTCTTCGACATCGGCCGCCTCGTCGTCCAGAGTCATCGGCTTGATCTGCGACTCGATGTACTCGATCTGCCCTTCGTCGAGTCCGTACTTGCGATACAACTCTTCGTCAGTCCAGCGCTGGTCCCAGGACTGCTGCGGCACCCAGGTGTACGTGAAGTTCGACGCGTGTTGAGTGATCTTTCGCAGAGATACGAGGAAGCGGAAGAACTTGGTCGTGTAGTACGACACGAATGATCGAGCCGAGGCCTCGGAGTCGAACGGGCCGATGGCCAAATAGGTGTTAGTGCAAACCTCTCCCGGACCCGCCACGATTGGCTTCCCAAGAATGACCGCAGGGCGGAAGCCGACCGTACCTCGACCATCGGATGCCTCCGGCACAAACACCTTCCATGCATCAATCAGGGCCGAGCCGCGAATCACTTCGGATCCAGCAATGTGTCCGGCAAGGCGCCGCCCTGGACGGACATAATGCAGAACGAGGTCACCGGGCTCCCGCTCGGGCTTAACGTTCGCGAAATTTGTTGAAACTCCGAACGGCTTTTGACCACTCGCGATAGCGGCGACCGAAGGCTCTCCAAGCGCCGCAACCTCGTCGACGATCTGCGCCCCCTCGCTGTCCCGGATGAAAACATCGTGCCTGCCCAAATCGCGACGCGAGGGTTGAGAGTGCTCTCCGCTACGAACGGTCACCACCTCGGCTGGCCCATCGTACGAGGAGTCCCAGACGAAGTAGCAAACGCCGCCACCGATCTCGACGCCAGTGCCAAACACCTCCGACGCCACAGGAAAGTCCACGAAGTCGCGGATCCTGCGGTCCGCTAACATCCTGCCCCTGAACTCATCCAGTCCTCGGCCACCCGCTATCCAGCGCGCTGGAACGATCATGCTAAGCAGACGCGGCTCCATGCGCTTCGCCTGGTCGATGAACAGGTGATAAAGCGGGATGGTCCCAGTGATCTTGGTGTCGGCCTGATCCGTGTTCAGCTGATACGGAGGGTTGCCGACAATCACGTCGAATTGCACTTCGACTCCAAACATTTGCGCGAGGCGCTTCTTTATATCGAGGGTGTGTATGAAAGCGTAGGCGTGGGTCTCGAGTTCGTCGCCTCGCCCCCACGCGCCTATCGCCGCCCCGCAGTACGCGCACTTGTCCCCCGCCCAGGTGTGCTCGGTGCGCTCGAACCAGATGTTGCCCCAGTCGCGATCGAAGGTCTTCGCGACGGAGTGCTTCCCGGTGGCATCCTTCGAGCAGTAGACGCTCCGCCGTGCGAGCAGCGCTGTCAGCTGCGTGATGCCGATGCCGTACACCTGCTTCGTCAGGATGTGGTCGACGCGCTCCTGAAGGTCGGGTATCTGTGCGGCCAACCCATCCGTGAGCCGGCTCGTGATCTCGCGTAGGAACACCCCTGACTTCGTGAAAGGGTCGAGGAAGGTGACGTTCGGGTTCTCCCAGATGGATGCTCCCCCGCTGTCGGCGGCCCAGGCATCCGCGACGGTGTCGAGCATCTGGTTCGCGAGCTCGGGCGGGGTGAACACCTCGTCGTTCGACAAGTTGGCGATGCATGTGAGCACATCGGGGTTGTGGCTGCGCAGCGTGAACGCGGCTCGGGGCGAGAGCGTGATGTCAGTCACGTCAGCACATCCTCGGCGGTTGCCGCATCGTCATCGTCGGCCTCGGCATCCGCGCCGAGACTATCGAGATAGTCGCTGCGGACATCCGTGAGGCGCCGGTCGGAGCCATCGAGACCCCAGAACCACCACCCGTTGACCCCGCCCTTCCCGGTATAGACAGCGAAGGCGGCTGCGCTAGGCGAGTCGTAGGCCACACCGTCGATGTAGAGTCGCCCATCCTGAGACACGACAGCCCGCGCGCCGTTCCGCGCCTGCAGGCGCGGGACGAGTTCTGTGCCGGCCTCCATCCAGCCCGCAGCGATGAGCTGGGCGATGTCGACGCTGGCGCGGGTCACAGGCGTGGGCGGCGCCGCCTCGAGGCCCACGTGCCCTGCCGGCGCGGGCCAGATCGCACAGATCTGACTGATCATCCGTCCGGTACGCGCGATGATCGCGTCTTCGCTCCACCCCGCATCGTCCGCGAGCGCGAGCGCCTCCTTTGTGATGAGAACGTCGTCAGATGCCACGAAATGTGCGCGCTTCTGACCCCACGCACCGTTGGAGATCTTGCTATTGAGCGCCTGCGTGACAATGGTGAGGTTGCCGAGCTGCTGGATCCTGCGATCCCGCTCGAGCTGATGTTCCTCGTCGAGATCGTCGTCCCAGTGCGCGCGCCACTTCTGAGGCATGAGGTGTTCGATCGTCGCCTTGTCGCGCACGATCGGCCCCATCGCGAGCGGGTTGACGCCCGGGTACCCGCGTTTGGCGTCTTCTAGAGCCTCGAGCACCATCCGCAGGCGGTTGCGGCGGTAGTTTCCGTACACGTTGGCATCGATGAGTGCCGTGTGCACCTCAGCGTCGCCGGGCCAGTATCCGACCGCCGTGTGGCTGGCGACGAGGAACTGCTCGACCGCTTCCGGGAGGCGGTCCTTCAGCTGGCGGCTGAGGTGCTGCATCAGGTCGACGAGGAACCGGTTGGAGCCTTGCGACGGCGCCTTCACAAGCGCACGGCGCACGAACCAGCTCTCGAGCAGATCGAGGATGCGAGCGCGATCGTCATCCGTCACGCCCGCTTGCTCCGGCTCGTCCAGCCAGATCAGCAGCGGTCGGCTGATCTCCGAGTCGAGCGTTCCGACTCGGTAACTGAACAGCTGGGAGCGCGTCAGCGGGCCGATGGGGTTCTCGGAGCCCTCGATGATCGCACGGTAGTGGTCGGCTGCTGCCTTGATCTGCGGCAACAGGACGCTGACGTCCTTCTCGACCGTGTTGACGTAGTGCTTGAACTGCGTGAACACCTCGCGGATGGGAAAGTCCATCAACGTCCGCGCGATCAGCCACTGCCAGAGAAACAGCGAAGCCCGTGGGTTCTTGATGCGACCCGAGGTGACCTCCGTCTCCCACCAAGGAGTTTCGAAGTCTGCCCAGTTCGCGAGGTAGTCTCGCTCGGCGACAGCGGAATCGATCTGCTGGAAGATGAAATTCTTGATGAGGTCGGCGGCCGAGAGCGGCGTGCCGCGGGCATTCAGCGTTTCGAAGATCGCCTGAGCGTCTTCGTTAGCGTCGAGGCGGATACTCGCGATCTCGAGGCGATCGGTGATCGCCCCCACCAGCAGCGTCGCACGTAGCTCTGCGTTCTCCCCGAGCCAGGCGTCGATCGTCTCGGAGAAGAATCGGTGCGCATCCCGAAGCCGCGACGTCGGGAGCGGCCCGTAATCGACGGGGGCGGACGCCGACATGACCGCGTCGAACGCGTCGCGATCGCGGTTCGTCGGCCATAGCTTGAAGCGATCCTGGTCGCGTTTGCGGTAGCTTTGCGGATTCTCCACGAGGCGGAGCACCTGGTCGGCGAGATCGGTGAGGTCCCGCTTCTCGAGCTGCGCGTGCAGAGCGTCGAGCAGCAACTGCAGAGTGGTCAGACGCTGCTGACCGTCGATGACGTTCCACGTCGGCAGCCCGCCGAGCCCCGTCGGAATCTGCTGGATGACAATCGCCCCGAGAAAGTGGGTCGCCTCCTGATTGTGCCCCTCGATGACATCGATCAGCCGGATGATGTCCTCCCAGAGCGGCTCCCATTGTTCGCGCTGTGACCAGACGTACGGGCGCTGGAACAAAGGAACCGTAAGTCGCGTCGGGTTGTAGAACACATCCCTCGGCTTGACGACATCGGTCTTCATTCAGTGCTCCCCTACGTGGCGGCGATCTCGGCGATGGTCATGACCGGGTAAGTACGCACCGGCGTGAAAATCTCGTGCTCCTCGAAGGCATCGAAGAGGGTGCCAGATGCCGCCGAACGCTGAGTTAGCGCGTCGAAGCGGAAGTCACGGCGTTGAAATCTTCCCCGACCGAGATAGCCCCACTCCGGGAAGACGATGGGCCCGCCCGTGGCATCCGTCATTGCGAGCGCGTCGCCCTGGACAATGTTCACCGCTAGTACGGCCCGCGCTGCGTGCACCAGCGTGTCGTCCTTCGACAGTCTCAGTACACGGACGACAGTATCCGCGAGATTCTCGCGGCACTCAACGGCATTGTCGGGCAGCAGTTCGATTCCATAGATGCACATCAGGCCAAATAGCGCATAGTGACGCTGCTCGAACTCACTCTTACCGTAGCGCGCCTCAACGACGGCGAGCTTGCGCTCAAGCACCGGTACCAGGAAGTTGCCCGAACCACAGGCAGGCTCGAGAAACCGCGAGTCGATGCGCTCCGTTTCATCCTTGACGAGATCGAGCATGTCGTTGACGAGCCAGCGCGGCGTGAAGACCTCACCATGGTCAGCCACACGCTGCCGCGACTTGACCAGTGGCCGGTCATCGTTCAATTGAGCACCCTCCAGTTACATTGGTAGATCCTACTGGGGAGCGTCGACAGCGGGTCGCGTGCGATACCTCCTCGCAACGCGCAATCGTGTGAGACAGACCGCCTGATGCGATGCGGCGTCAGCGCACCAGAGGCATTCGCCGTCGAAAGCTGCCATCGGGCGGCGTATCGTCTCACCGACGTTGACGACACAGCACCAGTGTCCGACACTGTCCCCATACTGGCCATCAACCCGCCACGATCGGAGGTCGAGATGGGCAGCGTCACCCCGTACGAGACGGCGAAGGGCCGACGCTACCGCGTGCTCTATCGCAAGCCCGATCACACCGAGGCGGAGAATCGCGGCTTCACGACGATCCGCGAGGCGAAGCTCCACCTCTCGATGGTCACGGGGTCGAAGTCGAAGGGCGAGTACATCGACCCCACGTCGTCCCGTGTTCCAGTTCGGATGTTCGCCGGCAGCTCGCGGCGCTCCAGCGGCCGCCCAAGTCGAAGCCGTCGTAGTGCATGACGCTCGAACGTGCGTGGAAGAACCACGTCGCCCCCGTTTGGGGAGATCGGGAGATCCATTCGATCCGGCGCTCTGAAGTTCAGGACTGGGTGTCCG
>NZ_MKRU01000089.1:5623-6613 GCF_001897985.1 Microbacterium sp. 69-7
GGGAGCCAGTTCGGCGGCGTAGGCCCGGATCATCGGATCCTCATTCGACAGATTGCGGACGAGCGCGGCCTTTCCTTCGGCGTCTCCCCGAGCGGCCAGGGCGTGCTCGAAATACGCTCGCGTGAGCGGTGTCTGGAATCGGCCGACCCCGGCGCGGAGCGCGGGGAGATCGGTCGCGTCTCCGACGCGGGCCAGGATCCATGCGGCGGTTCGGGCGATGGTCTC
Organism: Microbacterium sp. 69-7; assembly: GCF_001897985.1. Lineage (NCBI taxonomy): Bacteria > Bacillati > Actinomycetota > Actinomycetes > Micrococcales > Microbacteriaceae > Microbacterium > Microbacterium sp. 69-7. The sequence goes on from NZ_MKRU01000089.1 coordinate 5,849, forward strand.
GTCCGGCCGACCCACGGCCGATCGAATGTGGGCGAAGGCCCGGGGATTCCCGCATCGCGCCAGGGCCGCCGCCGCCATGATCGAGCGGAGCGGAGGCTCCGGGGTTTCCATCGCAGTTCGCAACAGCTTGCCGTCGCCGATCTGACGGACCTTGTAAAGGCTTTCGCAGGCGTGGGCGTGGCCGTAAGCGTCGGGCTTCGCCAACTCGTCCAGCAGCGTGCGGACGGCCGAGAGGTCGCCGCTTCGGACGATCTCGCGAGCAAGGCCGCAACGGTGCTGGGCGTCGGTCTCGACGGCCAGCTTCGGCCCGATCGCGGTCCGCGCCTCCTGACCAAACCCCGCGACGGAGAGCCCCTCAGCCGCATGCATCGACGGCCAGAACTCCGACGAGCCCAGCCCTTCGCGAAGAACCGCCAGGCAACGATCGCGAAGCGCGGGATCAAGGTCGAGGACTTCGGAAGGCTCGGCGCCCCGGGCGAGGCCGATGAAAAGGAAGACGAGCGGGACGGCGCCGATCCAGGATCGTGAGTGAGTCATGCTGCACTGGACTCCCGTGCGTGCAGGTCGTCGGGATCATGAACGATCCGCGATGATAGCACGACCGGGGGGCGGAAGCCCCGCCTGGGCGGGGACGGTTCTTCAGTCCAGGTCGATGATCGAATCGTCGTCGTCGACCAACTCGCGACCGTCTCCAGAGACGGCCAGTTCGTCGCATGAGGTGCTGCTGGGAATTTCCTCAAGAGAGGGCGCCGCGAACGAGCCGAA
>NZ_MKRU01000090.1:0-50185 GCF_001897985.1 Microbacterium sp. 69-7
CGCCGAAGTCGAACGACGCCGACTCGGATGCCTCGTCGACCGCCTCCGCGAGCTGTTCGCGCGCCTCGTCGAACGGGGCCACGTGTCCGGTGATCTGCGCCGACGCGCCCGACGCGAGGTCGCCGACCAGTTCGGCGGTCGCGCCGCCGATGAGTCCGAGGCCCGCGTACTGCTCGAGACGGGCCCGCGAGTCGGCGATGTCGAGGTTGCGCATCGTGAGCTGACCGATGCGGTCGGTCGGCCCGAACGCGGAATCTCCGACGCGCTCCATCGAGAGCTTCTCCGGGGCGTACGACAGGTTCGGCGACACGGTGTCGAGGATCGTGTAGTCCTCCCCGCGGCGAAGGCGCAGGGTGACGGTGCCGCTGATGGCAGAGCCCACCCATCGCTGGATCGACTCGCGCAGCATGAACGACTGCGGCTCCAGCCAGCGTCCCTCGTACATGAGGCGGCCGAGTCGGCGACCCTGCTCGTGATACGTCGCCAGCGTGTCCTCGTTGAGGATGCCGTTGACGAGGCGCTCGTACGCGATGAACAGGAGCGCCATGCCGGGTGCCTCGTAGATACCGCGGGACTTCGCCTCGATGATGCGGTTCTCGATCTGGTCGCTCATGCCCAGTCCGTGACGGCCGCCGATCGCGTTCGCCTCTCTGACCAGGGCGACGGCATCGGCGAACTCGACGCCGTTGATGGCGACCGGCCGGCCGGCCTCGAAGGTGATCGAGACGTCCTCCGTCGCGATCTCGACGGTGGGGTCCCAGAAGCGCACGCCCATGATCGGGTCGACGATCTCGAGCGAGACGTCGAGGTGCTCGAGGGTCTTGGCCTCGTGGGTCGCACCCCAGATGTTGGCATCGGTGGAGTATGCCTTCTCGACCGAGTCGCGGTACGGGAAGTCGTGCGCGACGAGCCACTCGCTCATCTCTTTTCGACCACCCAGCTCGGTGACGAAATCGGCATCCAGCCAGGGCTTGTAGATGCGCAGCGCCGGGTTGGCGAGCAGGCCGTAGCGGTAGAAGCGCTCGATGTCGTTGCCCTTGTACGTCGAGCCGTCGCCCCAGATGTCGACGCCGTCTTCCTTCATCGCGCGCACGAGGAGCGTGCCGGTGACGGCGCGGCCGATGGGCGTCGTGTTGAAGTAGGTGCGCCCGCCCGAGCGGATGTGGAACGCACCGCAGGCGAGGGCGACGAGGCCCTCCTCGACCATCAGCGGCTTGCAGTCGATGAGGCGCGACTTCTCGGCGCCGTACTGCAGGGCGCGACCGGGGATCGCATCGATGTCGTCCTCGTCGTACTGGCCCAGATCGCCGGTGTAGGTGTACGGGACGGCGCCCTTGTCGCGCATCCATGCGACGGCGACGGAGGTATCGAGCCCCCCGGAGAAGGCGATGCCGACGCGCTCGCCGACGGGCAGGGACTGAAGGACCTTCGACATGGAACCTCAGTCTACTGAGGGGCGGCGGTGCAACCTGCGGGTGCGGGCTCTCACGGCCGCGGGGGTCACCGGATTCGCATAGCCACGCATCCATCCACTACGTTCTGCCCGTGCCGTTCGACCTGACGTTCCAGAACACCGGCACCGGCTTCCTCACCGTCTCGGAACTCACGACACGCTTCCGGCGCAGCTGAACTACCTGGCGACGCCGGCGCCCGTGTTCACGAAGCAGGCCGACGGTCTTCTCTCCGACAAGGTCACGGTGGGTCTCAGCCCCGACGGGCGCACGGTCACGTTCACGTGGCCGTCGGACGGCAACCGCATGAAGCCCGGCGAGGTGTTCAAGGTCCGCCTCTTCCTCGAGCTGCAGCCGGCCACTCCGCCGACCCGGCCAGCGTGGTCATCGGCGCCGACACGACGATCGCGATCGGCGTCGACAACCGCTTCGACAAGCCGTTGCCCGCGACCGGTGGCAGCTCCGCGCTCGTGCTCGGGGTGTCCGGCTTCGGTATCGCGGGTGTGATCGTCGGCATCGTGCTGCTGACGCGCCGCCGCCGCCGCGAGGTCTGACGGATGCGCCCGGCGGGGCGGGCGTGATGATCGCCCGCCCGCCCCGCCCGCGCAGCGTCGGAGCGCAGCACGGGCTGCTCGATAGGATGGGGTGTACCGGCATTCCCGGTGCAACCGTCCGATATGCGCCAGAAGGCCGAAAACGGGGGAGCAGTCCATGCCAGGCATCGTGATCGTCGGCGTCCAGTGGGGAGACGAAGGCAAGGGCAAGGCCACCGATCTTCTCGGTGAGCGCACCGACTGGGTCGTCAAATTCAACGGCGGCAACAACGCCGGTCACACCGTCGTCATCGGCGATGAGAAGTACGCGCTGCACCTGCTGCCCTCCGGCATCCTGTCGCCCGGCGTGAACGCCGTCATCGGCAACGGCGTCGTCGTCGACCTCGAGGTGCTGTTCGCCGAGCTGGAGGCGCTCAACGCCCGGGGCCTCGACACGTCGCGCTTGAAGATCAGCGCCAACGCACACGTGATCACGCAGTATCACCGCACCCTCGACAAGGTCACCGAGCGCTTCCTCGGCAAGCGCATGATCGGTACGACCGGGCGCGGCATCGGTCCGACCTACGCCGACAAGATCAATCGCGTCGGCATCCGCATTCAGGACCTCTTCGACGAGAACATCCTGCGCCAGAAGGTCGAGGGTGCGCTCGATCAGAAGAACCACCTGCTGGTCAAGGTCTTCAACCGCCGTGCCATCACCGTCGACGAGGTCGTCGACGATCTGCTCTCCTACGTCGAGCGCCTGCGCCCCATGGTCTGCGACACCGGGCTGCTGCTCAGTCGGGCATTGGATGCCGGTGACGTCGTCGTCTTCGAGGGCGGCCAGGCCACGATGCTCGACGTGGACCACGGCACGTACCCGTTCGTGACCTCCTCCTCCGCCACCGCCGGCGGCGCCTCGACCGGTTCGGGCGTCGGCCCCAACCGCCTCGACCGCATCGTCGGCATCGTCAAGGCCTACACGACACGCGTGGGCTCCGGCCCGTTCCCGACGGAGCTGTTCGACGACAAGGGCGAGTGGCTGCGCAAGCGCGGCTTCGAGTTCGGCACGACGACGGGTCGGCCCCGCCGCGTGGGCTGGTACGACGCGCCGATCACGCGCTACGCGACCCGCATCAACGGCATCACCGACCTCGTCCTCACCAAGCTCGACATCCTCACCGGACTCGAGCAGATCCCCGTGTGCGTCGCATACGACGTGGACGGCGAGCGGTTCGATGAGGTCCCGGTCAATCAGAGCGACTTCCACCACGCGACCCCGATCTTCGAGTACTTCCCGGGCTGGCAGGACGACATCTCCGGCGCACGGAGCTTCGAGGACCTGCCCGTCCCGGCGCAGGAGTACGTGCTGGCTCTCGAGGCGATGAGCGGCACGCGCATCTCGGTGATCGGCGTGGGGCCCGCCCGTGACGCGGTCATCGTGCGTCACGATCTCGTCGACTGAGGTGCGCTTCTTCCTCGGCGGATACTCCGCCGATATGGGCGGCCGCGCGGAGGGCGTCGGAACGCTCCTGGCGGGCAACGCCGATGACGTGTCGGCCGGCGGAGAGCTCGCCCGGCGCACGGAGGTCGCGGTGCGCGCCGACTCGCCGTCGTGGCTCGCGTGGCATCCGACCCTTCCCGTCGTCTACGCGGCACTCGAGGGGCGCGGTGTGGTGCAGGCCTATCGCCGCATCGGCGACGAGAGGTTCGTTCCGCACGGGGGTGCGCTGGAAGCCGGCGAGGCCGTCTGCCACATCGCTGTCGCAGCAGACGCGACTGTCGCGCGCGCACCACGTGCGCTTCCTCCCGCGCGACACGATCGCGACGACCGATCTCGGGCTCGATCTGGTGCGGTTCTGGCGGGGTGACCCGGCGCGGGGCTCGCACGACGTCGCGCTTGCGCGGGAGACCGGGCCGCGCCACAGTCGATGGCATCCCTCCGAGCATCTGTTCGTGGTGACCGAGCTGTCGAACGAGCTCTACGCACTGGCCCACGATGCGAGCGGGCAGTGGCGGGTCGTCGCCGGGGCGTGGACTGGCCGCGGCATCACGTCGTCGTGCGCGACACCCTCCTCGTGGCGGGTCAGCGCTCCGACGAGATCGCCGCGCTCACGCTGGATGAGCGCACCGGGGTGCCGGGGCGCGCCCGACGCCGCGTGGACGCCCCCTCGCCCACCTGCCTGCTCGCGGCATCCTGAGGTCGCCGCCGAGGGCCGCCGGGTCGGGAAGCCGATGGGGCTCAGGTCGCAGCATCCTGCTTGGGGATGAAGACCTTCTTGATGATCAGCAGGATGGAGGCGGTCACGGGAATCGCGACGAGCGCGCCGAGCAGACCCATGAGCGTGCCGCCCACGAGGGCGCCGATCACCACGAGTGCGCCGGGCACGGCGATGGCCTTGTTCATCACCTTCGGCGTGAGCACGTATGCCTCGAGCTGCATGTAGACCAGATACGCGACGGCGAAGATGAGCGCCGACAGGGGACTGGCGAAGAGGGCGACCACCGAGGCGATGCCCCAGAACAGCACCGTACCGACGAGCGGAATGATCGTGAGGCAGAAGGCGACCACCGCCATCAGGGCGGGGAACGGCAGGCCCAGCACCGTGTAGAGGATGAAGCTCACCACGGCGTTGAAGAAGGCGAGCACCACCATGCCGCCCAGGTAGCCACCGACGGACTCGGTGATCTGCTCGGTCAGGTCGGCGGTCAATGAGCGACTGCGCGCGGGCATCAGGCGGTAGAACGCCTGCTTGATCTCGGGCAGCGAGGCGAGGAAGTACAGGCTCAGCACGATGACGATGATCATCCCGGAGATCGTGGTGCCGATGGAGATGCCGATCTGCAGCACGCCTCCGCCGATCGCCGCGAGATGGCCCGGGTCGGTGAGGAACTTCTGCACCTCGGCGACGATCGCGGGCACCTGGTCGCCGAACTGATCGCGGGCCCAGCGGTAGAGGTCGGTCTGCTGGAAGGACGTCACGAGGGTGGGAACGTCCGTGATGAACTGGGCGATCTGGCGCACCACCGTCGGCACGATGAGCCACAGAACCGCGACCAGCAGCAGCGCGAGGGCGAAATAGACGATCACGATCGCCCACGCGCGACCGACTCCGTGCCGCTGCAGTCGCTGCACGACGGGGTTGAGCCCGAGCGCGACGAACAGGGCGAAGGCGACGTAGATCCACACCGTGACCAAGCTGGTGACGGCCATGCCCAGCAGGATTGCCACCAGGCCGCCGAGCGTCAGGAAGAAGCCCACGACGAAGGGGCGGTTCAGGGTCGTCCACACCGCCCGCCCCGTGTGTGAGCGATGCGCAGCAGCCTCGGCCGACACCGCACCGTCGGTCGTTCTCGCCCGGTCGGAACCCGCAGCGGTCTTCGTGCCACGCCGGAGCGAACGCGGGCGGGGCTCGTTCGATGCTGCTGCCATGGTCACACTCTAGGGCTGTCGGCGGATGCCGCGGGGAGAGGCGGTAGTGTCGGCGAGGACGAGAGGAAGCCCATGACCGACGCCGCCGTTCACCTGCAGCGCCTGCGTGCCAGCATCGACAACATCGACGCGGCGCTGATCTTCATGCTCGCCGAACGCTTCCGCTGCACGCAGCAGGTCGGGGTGCTCAAAGCGGAGCATCGGATGCCGGCATCCGACCCCGCTCGCGAAGAGCAGCAGATCGCGCGTCTGCGTCGCCTCGCTCTCGAGGCCGACCTCGATCCCGAGTTCGCCGAGAAGTGGTTCAACTTCGTCGTCGCCGAGGTCATCCGCCATCACACCGCCGCGGCGGCCGCCGACTGATTCCTGCGGCCGGGCGACGGCGCCGCCGGGTCAGGGGGTGGCGCGCCGCAGCGTGAGGAACGATGCGGCGCCGAGGACGACCGTGAGCGCAGCCAGCACCGCCGTCAGCCCCATCGGCCCCAGGTCGGCGAGCCAGGTCCACACCGTCGCCCAGGCATCCATCCGCCCGACGAGCCACAGGGCGACGATCAGCAGCACCCCCACGCCCGACAGCGTGAGCGTCAGCCCGAGAGGGCCGAAGCGGCGGTAGAGAGTCGCTCCCCAGAAGCCGGCCACGAACAGCACCATCCCCACCACGGCGAAGAAGACTCCCGCCCCGACGGGGCCGGCGGTCCACACCCAGTCGAGCGAGAAGAAGTAGCCGTTGACGCCCCAGCCTCCGGTGGCGCGCTCGATCGCGCCGCCGGCGGCGAAGACCGCGCCCAGGAGGACGGCCGTCACCAGGGCCGCGAGCATCGTGCCGAAGAAGAACTCCCGACGGGTGATGCTGAGCGCCTGAGAGAACGGGAACGTGTAGCTCAGCGACATGATGCCCAGGCCGAAGAAATACCAGATCGGAGCCTGACTTCCGCCGCCGTACTTCGCCCCGCCGTAGGGGATGAGCGCGAAGATCGCGATCGAGAGCACGAGGCTGACGACGAGGATGATCAGCGGCAGCCACACGAACGTGTACTTGTTGACGAACTGCATGCGAGTGACGGTGAGAACCCGGTTCATCGGCGTGCTCCTTCGGCGGGGGTGGTGGCGGCGGCGCTCGCCGCGACCGAGGATTCGGCGTCGTGCTGGGTGAGGCGGACGATTAGCTGCTGCAGAGAGACCGCACCCACCTCGAGCCCGGATGCCGCCAGCTGTGCCCTGTCCTGCGTGTCGAGTTCGCCGAGCAGGGTCGCGCTGGCCACGCGGCCGAGGCTCTCGCGGTGAAGCACCTCGCGCCCCGCGGTGAAGGCGTCGACGGCGACGGCGTCGCCGATGATCGTCGAGGCCCGGCCGCGGACGGCATCGGTCTCCTCGTCGAGGATGATGCGCCCGCGATCGATGACGATCACCCGTTCGATGAGGTCGGCGACTTCGTCGATGAGATGGCTGGACAGCACGATCGTGCGGGGGTGTTCGGCGTAGTCGGCGAGGAGACGGTCGTAGAAGATCTGGCGCGCGACGGCATCCAGTCCGAGGTAGGGCTCGTCGAAGAACGTCAGCTCGGCGCGCGAGGCGAGTCCGATGATGACACCGACCGCCGACAGCTGCCCGCGGGAGAGCTTCTTGATCCGCGTCTTCATGGGCAGCTGGAACGCATCGATGAGCTCGTCCGCGAGATCCTGGTTCCAGTGCGGGAAGAACATCGCCGCCATCCGGAAGGCGTGGACGGGTCGGGCGTCGTCGGGATAGCGCTGACTCTCGCGCACGAAGCAGATCCGGCCCAGCACGCGGCTGTTCTCGTACGGGTTCTCGCCGAAGACGCTGACCTCGCCGCTCGTCGCGAAGTTCTGGGCGGTCAGGATCGACATCAGGGTCGTCTTGCCGGCGCCGTTGCGGCCCAGCAGGCCGTAGATGACGTTCTCTTGGAGGGTGAGGGACACCCCGTCCAGAGCAGCGGCGTTCTTGTAGCGCTTGACGAGGTCGGTCACCTGGACGACGGTCATCGGGCGCCTCCTTCCGGGGTCGATGTGGGGTGGGCCGCCGCCTGGTCGCGGACCATGGCAGCGAGTTCGTCGGCGCTGAGGCCGAGCGTGTGCGCCTCCGCGAGCAGGGGCTGGATGAATCGGGCGGCGAAGGCGGCGCGGCGCTCGGCGCGCAGGCTCTCGCGGGCGCCTGCCGCCACGAACATGCCGATTCCGCGGCGCTTGACGAGCACGCCCTTTTCCACGAGCATGTTCACTCCCTTCGCGGCCGTGGCCGGGTTGATGCGGTAGAACGCCGCCAGTTCGTTCGTCGACGGCGCGCGGGTGTCTTCGGGAAGGCTCCCGTCCACGATGGAGTCCTCGACGCTCTCGGCGATCTGCACGAAGAGCGCGCGTCCCTCATCGATCACGTGGCCTCCCGGCATCCAGTGAATTGGTTAGTTACTTGACTAAGTAACCATAGAACGTTGACGGCGTCAAGCGCTGCCGGAGCGCCGCGGTCTCCGCGTGCGCGCGATAGCGAGAAGTCGGCGTCGCGTCCAATTTGCGTGCGCATTCACCGGATGAAACGGTGGTGGCGGCCCCACGCGGGGTCGACCCCCAGACCAGTCCGCGACCGCTGTCGTGCCCGTTGGCACCGGCGGACGTAAGGTCGGCGGCCTGTGCCCGGATCCGATGTCCGGTGCCGAGCGCTCTGCCCGAGCGCGAGTGGCCGTCACCCGGGCGTGACCGATGCAGCCTGTGCACCGGGCTGCCGAGGTGTTCTGTGACCGACGCTGTTTCCGCTGCGCCCCTGTTGGAGGCGCGGCATCTGTTCAAAGTCTTCGGACGCGATCCGAAGGATGCCGTCGCGCGCTTGCGCGCCGGTCAGTCCCGCGCCGAGGTGGCGGATGCCGGGACGGCCGCCGTCGTCGACGCCAGCTTCACCGTCAACCGCGGCGAGATCTTCGTGATCATGGGACTGTCCGGATCGGGCAAGTCGACCATCATCCGCATGCTCAACGGGCTGCTCGCCCCGACCGCGGGCGACGTGACGATCAACGGCCGCAACGTCACCACGGCCTCCGCCGCGCAGCTGCGCAGCATCCGCCGCGAGTCGGTGTCGATGGTCTTCCAGCATTTCGCGCTGCTACCGCACCTCAGCGTGCTCGACAACGCGGCCTACGCGCTCGAGATCCAAGGCGTGGGCAAGGCCGAGCGTCGGGAGCGCGCACGGGAGATCCTCGACCGGGTCGGGCTCGGCGACCGTGTCGACGCCCTTCCCGACCAGCTCTCCGGTGGCATGCGCCAGCGCGTCGGCATCGCTCGGGCCCTGACGGCCGGCACCGACATGCTGCTCATGGACGAGGCTTTCTCCGCCCTCGATCCCCTCATCCGTCGCGAAATGCAGGAACAGCTCGTCGAACTGCAGCGCGAGCTCGGACGCACGATCGTGTTCATCACCCACGACCTCAACGAGGCGATGTTCCTCGGCGACCGTATCGCCGTGATGCGCGACGGTCGCATCGTGCAAAACGGCACGCCCGAGGAGATCCTCACCGACCCGGCGAACGACTACGTCGCCCAGTTCGTGCAGGACGTCGACCGGGCCCGGGTGCTCACGGCATCCGCCGTCATGGAGCCGCCCACCCTGTCCACCCCGATCACCGCGGGCGTGCGCGGGGCTCTGCGCGCGATGCGCGAGAACCAGGCCGGCGCCGTGTTCGCCATCGAGAACCGGCGCCTGGTCGGCGTCGTGACCGACCGCGCGGTCATCCGCGCCGTGAAGGCGGGTGAGACCGACCTTCGCCGCATCGTCGATCGGCACGTGCCGACCGTGGGGCCAGACGACCTGCTGACCGACATCGTCGAAGCCGCGGTCGAGGCCACCGTGCCGCTCGCCGTCGTCGACGAGCACGGCCGGCTGCGCGGGGTGATCCCGCGCATCACGCTGCTCGCGGCGCTCGGCAACGTCCCGCCCACCACGCGGGAGATGCCCGTCGTGCAGACGCCGCTGGAGATGGTCGCGGAGTTCACGCCGCTCGTCGACGCCGCAGCGGAAGGGGGGCGCTGATGGAGGGGTTCCGCATTCCCATCGGGCAGTGGGCCGAGGCCATCGTCGACGCCCTGAGTGACGCGCTGCGCGGATTCTTCGACGCCGCGGCATTCGTGCTCGGAGCGGTCTACGACGGGGTGGATGCCGTGCTCATGGCGCCCCCGTTCTGGGTGATCGTCGTGGTGTTCGCCGCCCTGGCCTTCGCGGTCAGCGGCTGGCGGCTCGCCGCCGGCACCGCACTCGGGCTTCTGCTGATCGTCGCCGTCGATCAGTGGGACAACGCGATGGACACGCTCGCGCTCGTCATCGTCGCGGCCCTGGTGGCGATCATCATCGCGATCCCCGTCGGCATCTGGGCGGCACGCAACGACACCGCGTCGCGCATCGTGCGCCCGGTGCTCGACTTCCTCCAGACGATGCCCGCGTTCGTCTACCTGATCCCCGCCATCATCTTCTTCGGCGTCGGCGCGGTTCCCGGCATGATCGCGACCATCCTGTTCGCGATCGCGCCCGGCGTCCGGCTCACCGAGCTCGGTATCCGCGGCGTCGACACCGAGGTGGTCGAGGCCGGCTACGCCTTCGGAGCGTCTCCGGCGCGCGTGCTGCGCCAGATCCAAATCCCGCTCGCGCTGCCGTCGATCATGGCCGGCATCAACCAGGTGATCATGCTCAGCCTGTCGATGGTCGTCATCGCGGGCATGGTCGGAGCCGGGGGCCTGGGCGGCGAGATCGTCCGCGCCATCGGCCGGATCAACGTCGGCCTCGGCTTCGAGGCCGGACTGTCGGTCGTGATGATCGCCATGATCCTCGACCGCTTGACCTCGGCGCTGGGCCGCCCACGCGCCCCGCGCCGCCTCCGCGCCACCACCCGACCCGGCGGGCACGTTGCCCGCCCCAGCCGCGGAGAGTCCGCGGCTGACACCGAACGATCCGCGGACAGCACGCGGATGGAGAGGACGTCAGCATGAAGCACACCAGGAGCATTCTGGGCGGCATCGCCCTGACCGCCGCCGCCACGCTCGCTCTGAGCGGGTGCGCCGGAGGCGCCGGCGACACCGCAACGCCCGGCGCCGAGAAGAAGTCGATCGAGATCGCCGTGTTCAACGGGTGGGACGAGGGCATCGCCGCGTCGTATCTGTGGCAGTCGATCCTCGAGGACAAGGGCTACGACGTGAAGCTCACGTACGCCGACGTCGCGCCCGTCTACCAGGGCCTTGCGCGCGGCGACTTCGACCTCGTCCTCGACACGTGGCTGCCCACGACCCACGCGGACTACATGAAGCGCTACGGCGACAAGGTCGAGGACCTCGGCGCCTGGAACGACGACGCGCGGCTGACGATCGCGGTGAACAAGGACGCGCCGATCGACTCGCTCGATCAGCTCGCCGCGGCATCCGACCAGTTCGGCGGACGCATCGTCGGCATCGAGCCGGGCTCGGGGCTCATGCGCATCACCGGCGACGATGTCGTGCCCGGCTACGGCCTGGAGTCGATGCAGCTGGTGGAGTCGTCCACTCCCGCCATGCTCGCCGAGCTCAAGAAGGCGACGGATGCCGGCCAGAACATCGCCGTGACCCTCTGGCGGCCGCACTGGGCCTACAGCGCTTTCCCCATCAAGGACCTCGCCGACCCGAAGGGGCTGCTGGGCTCCGCCGAGAGCATCCACTCCGTGGCCTCCACGTCCTTCGCGAAGGACCACCCCGAGGTGCACGGCTGGATCTCGAACTTCTCGATGCCCAGCGACAAGCTCGCCTCGCTCGAGGACGTGATGTTCAACCAGAACAACGGAGACGACTACGGCCCCGCGCTCACGCAGTGGATCGCCGACAACCGGGCGTGGGTCGACGGCCTCACGTCCTGAGGCGACTCAGGGTCGGGGTCCGGCGCTCGCCGGGCCCCGTTCGTCGTCGGGGGCGGGGTGCGGCCGTTCGATCTGCAGGGCGACCTTGTTCTCCAAGATCTCGACGGCTTCATCGGACAGGGCCAACAGGCCGTCGACCTCCTCGCGCACGCGCCGGTAGGCCACCTGCCGCTCGGCCGGCGTGGCGGAATCGTCGAGGGCGACGCTCAACAGCTGCTGGGCAGTCGCGAGGCGCTTGCGCTCGGTCTCGGTGAACTGCGAGTCGCGCACGCGGCGAGCGTCGCGCTCGGCGAGATCGAAGGCCACCTCGTAGTCCGTCACGGCGGTGCGATACTCGGCGAGCTGCTCAGGGCTCACCCGGGCGTCGGCGGTCGGCGGGCGCAGGCGGTCGGCGACCTTCTTGGCGCGGAGGAACGCGGCGGTCAGGGGCTGCCGGCCGTCGCTCATGGTCGGGAAGGCGATCATGCGGGCGACGTCGAGCTCATACTCCAGCCAGCGCGCCGTGACGTCGTCGTGCACGGCGAAGAGCTTCTCGAGCTGGTCGGGAAGGGGCGACGGCTTGGTGATCGGCTGCGGCTGGCCGCCACCGGTGACCCGCGTGGACGCGGTGACGGTCTTCAGCTCGGCCTTCGCGCGCATCACCTCGACCCGGCGCGCGTGGCGGCGCTGCGCGAGCACGTCCCAGCGGCGCGCGGCACCGCCGGCGATGCCGAGGAGCGGAAACACCAGCCACCAGTAGCTGCCGGCGAAGGTCCAGAAGTGATCCACGGGCTTACCCTACGCGCGGGGGCGGCGCGGAACCGGCCACACACGGCGACCGCCGCCGGCATCCGGATCGCCCGCGGCACCGTCGTCGGCACTCGCCGTGCCCGAGGACGCCGCGTCGGACACCACCGGTGACGTGCGTGCCGAGACAACCCGGGCCAGCGCCTCGGTGCCGCGCGCGAGGGCGGTCTGCGTCAGGCTCTGGGCGATGATCGTCCATTGCTCGCGCACCGGGGCGCCCGTGGTCCTGGCATCCGGGTCTCCGGGCTGGGGACGCGCGGGAGCGTCGCCCGCGGCGCGCGCCTGCCGCCAGGCCTCGGCCTCGGCCACGGCGAAGGCGCGCCCGGCGGCGGCCACCGCGTCGCGGTACGCGGTGAACTGCGCGGGCGTGACGCGGGCGTGCGCGGAGGCCGGACGCTGCTCCCGCGCCGCCTTGTCAGCGGCGAGGAAGGCGGCGGTCAGCGGCTGGCGCGCATCGGTCATCGCGGGGAAGGCGATGAGCCGCGCCGGATCGGTCTCATAGGTCATCCATCGGGCGATGATCTCGTCGTGTGCCCGCATCATGCGCGCGACCGGTAGGTGGGCGTCGTCGCCGGCCGCCGGCAGCGCGGCCCGCGCGGCGGTCACGTGCGCGCGCCGCGACCGGGCCGTCGCCGTCGCGACGCGGACCTCGTCGGTGGCGCGGTCGAGCTGCCGCCGCGCCGCGGCGACATCTGTCGCACTCGCGCGACCGGTCGCGCGCTCGGCCTGCAGCCGATCGAGCTCTGTGCGCGCCACCCGCACCGCGGCACGGGCTGTCGCCGCATCGCGCTTCGCCGTTCGCAGCTCCAGCCGGGCCGCGTCGAGCTCGATACGCCGGCGACGCTCGCGCCGTTCGCGGCGCAGCCCGAGCCAGCCGAGGGCGCCGGTGCCGATCGTCGCCGGCCCGATCCACCAGAACTCGGCGATCGTCGCCCAGAGCGGATCCACGACCTCAGCCTACCGAGGCCGGCTGGGAGCGCTCGCAGAGAGGGATGCCGCGGCATCCGCCCCTCGCCCGCACGCGTGAACGTCGACGAACTCCGCAGATTGTGACGAACTCCGCACGCATCCGGGCACGCGGGTGCGGAGTACGTGCCTGTGTGCGGAGTTCGTGGGGCGGCTCAGCCGAAGAGCAACGCGAGCACCGTGGCGCCGCCGCCGACGAGGATCAGCGCGACGATCGTGACCCAGGCGATGATGCGGGTGCGGCGCGTGCGCGCCTCGTTCATGCCCTCGTACTCGTCCTGCTCGCTCATGCGCCTCAGCCTACGGGCTCGACGACCGTCGGTCCGAAGGCGGCCGGCAGTGTCGCCTGCGAGCGCGCCCGCAGCTCCGAGACCGCAACCGTGAACACGTCCTGCACCTCGAGGGCGTTCTCTGCGGTGTCGGCGGTCGCGTCGGTGACGCCGATGCGCAGTACCGGATAGCCCCGGCCCTCGCACAGTCCGCGGAACTTCACGTCCTCCTCGCGCGGCACCGAGACGATGACGCGGCCGGTGGACTCGCTGAACAGGGCGGTCGCGGCATCCACGCCGTCGCGCTCCATGATCTCGCGCAGCCAGACGCGGGCGCCGACGCCGAAACGCGTCACCGCTTCGGCCAGGGCCTGGGCGAGTCCGCCCGACGAGAGGTCGTGGGCGCTGGAGACGAGCTCCTGCTGGGATGCCGCGTGGATGAGCTCCGCGAGACGCTTCTCCTGGGCGAGGTCGACCGCCGGCGGACGTCCGCCGAGGTGGCCGTGCACGGTCTCGGCCCACGCCGAGCCGCTCAGCTCGGTGGCCGTGACGCCCAGCAGGTAGATGTTCTCGCCGGCATCCTGCAAGCCGCTCGGAATGCGGCGGGCGACGTCGTCGATGATGCCGAGCACGCCGACGACGGGCGTCGGGAAGATCGGGGTGTCGCCGGTCTGGTTGTAGAAGCTGACGTTGCCGCCGGTGACCGGGACGCCGAGCTCGAGGCACGCGTCGGCAAGACCGTCGACGGCCTGGCCGAACTGCCACATGACCTCGGGGTTCTCCGGGCTGCCGAAGTTGAGGCAGTCGGTCACGGCGGTCGGAACGGCGCCCGTGACGGCGACGTTGCGGTACGCCTCGGCGAGGGCCAGCTGCGCGCCCGCGTAGGGGTCGAGCTGGCAGAAGCGCCCGTTGCAGTCGGTGGCGATGGCGAAGCCCAGGCCGCTCTCCTCGTCGACGCGGATCATGCCGGCGTCGTCGGGGAAGCTGAGGGCGGTGTTGCCCATGACGTAGTAGTCGTACTGGTTGGTCACCCAGCTCGTGTCGGCGAGGTTCGGGCTGCCGAGCAGATCGAGGAACTGCGTGCGCAGGGTGGCGGGGTCGTCGGTGCGCGGCAGGGCGGATGCCGAGTCGTCGCGCAGGGCGTCGATCCAGGTCGGGTAGGCCACGGGGCGCTCGTAGACCGGGCCGTCGACCGCGACCGTGGATGGGTCGACGTCGACGATCTGCTCGCCGTGCCAGAAGATCTGCAGGCGGCCGTCGCCGGTCACCTCGCCGAGCACGCTGGTCTCGACATCCCATTTGCCGGTCACGGCCAGGAACGCGTCGAGCTTCTCGGGCGCGACGATCGCCATCATGCGCTCCTGGCTCTCGCTCATGAGGATCTCTTCCGGCGTGAGCGTGGGGTCGCGCAGCAGCACGTTCTCGAGGTCCACGCGCATGCCCGAGCCGCCGTTGGCGGCCAGCTCGCTCGTGGCGCAGGAGATACCCGCGGCGCCGAGGTCCTGGATCGCCTCGACGAGCTCGTCGCGGTACAGCTCGAGGCAGCACTCGATGAGCACCTTCTCGGCGAACGGGTCGCCGACCTGCACGGCGGGACGCTTGGTCGGGCCGCCGTCGGCGAAGGTGTCGGACGCGAGGATCGATGCGCCGCCGATGCCGTCGCCGCCCGTGCGGGCGCCGAAGAGCACGACCTTGTTGCCCGCGCCGGTGGCGTTGGCGAGCTTGATGTCCTCGTGTCGCATGACGCCGACCGCGAGGGCGTTGACCAGCGGGTTGCCCTGGTAGACGGCGTCGAACACCGTCTCGCCGCCGATGTTCGGCAGGCCCAGGCAGTTCGCATAGAAGCTGATGCCGCTGACCACACCGTGCACGACGCGGGCGGTGTCGGGGTTGTCGATCGCGCCGAAACGGAGCTGGTCCATGACGGCCACCGGACGGGCGCCCATCGAGATGATGTCGCGGACGATGCCGCCCACACCGGTTGCGGCGCCCTGGAACGGCTCGATGTAGCTCGGGTGGTTGTGGCTCTCGACCTTGAAGGTCACCGCCCAGCCCTCGCCCACGTCGACGACACCCGCGTTCTGGCCCATGCCGACCATGAGCCGCTTCTTCATCTCCTCGGAGACCTTCTGGCCGAAGCGGCGCAGGTAGATCTTCGACGACTTGTAGGAGCAGTGCTCGCTCCACATCACCGAGTACATTGCCAGCTCGCCGCTGGTGGGACGGCGACCGAGGATCTCCTTGATCTGCGCGTACTCATCGCTCTTGAGGCCGAGCGCCGCGTACGGCTGCTCCTTCTCCGGCGTCTGGACGGCGTTCTCGACAGTGTCTGCGACCTTGCTGTCGGATGCGGGGGTGCTCACGCGGCGGGACTCCAAGACTCGGGTGCCGGGGACGGCCTCAGTCTAGCCGGGCGGCCGTCGACCGGGCGGCGCGGGTCGGGCCGTGCCGTTCAGGCCTCGTCGTCGATCACGCCGATGCCGACGGCGTGATGGCTGGGCTCGGCGGCCTGCGGCAGCGTGGGCTCGGTCGGGTGCGGCGCGAGCGGCTCGTCGGGATGCGGCGCCAGCGGCTCTTCGGGATGCGGCGCCAAGGGCTCCTCGCCCGGCTCCTTCTCCGTGCTCGGCGCGGTCAGCTCTTCAGTGTCGGGCTCGGTCGTCGCGGGCGCGTCTTCGGTTCCCACACCAGGCGTGTTGTCGGGGGATGTGTGCGGGTCGGTCATGTGGTCCTCCTGCGTCATGACCTCCACTGTTCGCCGCCATCGGCGGTGATGCACGGGGGTTGACAAGAGGGCTCGTGGATGTTGCCGCTGCGACGTATCCTCGCCCCCATGACCGGACTCACCCCGTATCTCTCCTTCGACGGCACGGCTCGCGCGGCCCTCGAGTTCTACCGCGGGGTGTTCGGCGGCGAGCTCGTCCTCGCGACGTTCGGCGATTTCGGGCGCGACGACGGGCCCGCCGACCACATCGCGCACGGCATGCTGCAGGGTCCCGTCGAGCTGTTCGCGTCGGATGCCGCTCCCGGCGAGCCGACTCTGGAGCTTCGCGGCATCCTGTTCTCCCTCTTGGGCACCGCCGAGCCGGCGACGCTCGAGGAGTGGTTCGCGGCGCTCGCCGAGGGCGGCGACGTGCTCGACCCACTCGCGCTGCGACCCTGGGGCGACCATGACGGTCAGGTGCGCGACCGGTTCGGGGTGGCCTGGCTCATCGGCTACCAGGGATGAGCGACCCGGTCGCTGCGCGGCGGAAGGGGATGGTATCCCGAGTCGAACAGACGGTGCCCTCGCGGTCATCGGCGGTTAACCTGCTCGCTTCCGGCCGTCTGCTTCCGACCGCTTTGCTCACCCTTTGTGTCCCTCCACGTACCGTCCTTCCTTCGCACCCATGGGGCCGGAGCGCTCGTCGTCGCTCTGGCCTTCGGAACTCTGACCGCGACCGGAGCGGTTGCGGCCGAGCAGCCCGCGGCGTGGCCTCTGCTTGTCTCCGAGATCGCGCCTGACAACGCGGGCACCCCCGACCTCGTCGGTGGGAGCACGGGGGATCAGGACCAGTTCGAGTTCTTCGAGATCACCAATCTCTCCTCGGCGCCGATCGATGTGCGCGCGGGCGGGTACGCGCTCAGCTACATCTACAACGCGACGGGTTCCCCCACCGACGTCACCGCCGAGAAGCCCCTCATCGTCACCGAGGCGAGCCCCGTGATCCCCGCGGGCGCGTCCGCCGTGTTCTGGATGCAGTACACCAGCGGCTCGACGGTGGACAGCACGCGCTTCACCGATGCGCAGTTCCGCGCACACGTGGGAGCCACCGACGAGGTGCCCCTGTTCCACGTGACAGGACAGGCGGGGATGTCCAACACCGGCACTCGCGGCATCCGCATCGCACGCAACGGCGAGACGGTCACGTGGTCCTCGTACACACGAGACGCGACCGACAAGGGTCGCTCCACCCACTTCGGCGTCCCGACGGACGCATCCTCGCGGGGCGCGCTGTCGCTCGGAGACGGCGTGTACACGGCCGGCACCGTGACGGACGCGCAGAGGAAACCCGCCGTCATCACGCCGACCGAGCCCACCCCGACCCCCACCCCCACCCCGACCCCCACGGCCACAGCTCCCACCGTGGGTCCCGGCGCCGCCGGCAACGCGGCCCGCTACTTCCCGCTCGCGATCACCGAGATCCTCGGCGACAACCCGGGCACCGACCTGTACGAGTACCTCGAGGTCACCAACACGACCGATCAGCCGATCGATCTCGACGCGCAGAAGATCGGCATCCGTTACAACACGTCGCAGTGGAACGCCGGCAGCGACCAGCCCATCTTCCGCCAGGACGGCGACGGCACCACCGCCACGGTGATCCCCGCCGGCGGTGTGGCCCTGTTCTGGATGAACTACAAGGAGAGCAGCACGCAGCGCTCGATGAGCATCCAGCAGTTCCGGGATTTCTACAGCCTCGGCGCCGACGTGCCTGTCTACCGTTTCGGAACCCAGGAGGGCTTCGCCAACGGCGGGAACCGGGGCTTCAGCCTTGTCAAGGACGGCGCCGTGATCAACCGCGCCTGGGTGGGCGCAGGCAAGATCGACAGCGCAGGCGGGGTCGTGCAGTTCGGCGTGCCCTCGACCATCGGCGGCACCGACGCGGTCGTCGTCGCCGAGAACGCCCCGCGCACCCCCGGTGCGATCACGACCGCTCAGGTCACGAGCGCGCTCACGCGCCCGACCGACGCGGCACTGACCTCGCCGATCCTGCAGATCACCGAGCTCGCCCCCGACACCGTGAACGTGCACGGGTCCGACGCCTACGAGTTCGTCGAGGTCTACAACGCCTCCGACGCGCCGGTGAACTTCGGCGACTACGTCCTCAACTACGTCTACACGGACAACTCGCTCAGCGGCCCGGTCTCGCAAGGATCGACGCAGTGGCCGGCGACGCCCGCGAACCCGGTCATCCAGCCCGGCACGGCGTTGGTCCTGTGGGTGAAGAACGGCAACAACACCGCGCTGACAGCCGCTGACTTCAATGCGCAGTTCGGCACGTCACTGGTCTCCGGCCAGAACCTGATCGAAGTGTCGTCCGGTGGCATGGCCAATGGCGGATCGCGCGGCATCCAGATCTCCACCAACGTCGGCACCGATGTGAGCCGTGCCTACTACTTCAGCGACGACCAGACGACGTCCACGACGGCGATCCAGTACGCCTGGAATCCGCAGGGCGCCGCGCCGATCTGGTCTCCCCAGCCCGCCGACGGCACGGTCCAGGCGCTGCTGCGCCTCGACACCCCGACGCCCGGGTCCGTCAGCGACGACCAGGTGCGCTCCGGGCTGCGCCCCGCTCCCGCCGCAGGTACCGCACCCGTCATCACCGACCTCACCGGCGGCACGGAGACACCCAGTACGCCGGGCCTGGACCTCGGGTTCGACATCACCGACGATCACGAGGTGCGTACCGTCACCCTCACTCTCACCGACAACCTGGGTGCGACGATCACGCGCAATCTCACCTTCGGCGCCGCGAACCGCTACCTGTACTCCGTGCCTCAGGTCGACCTGTTCGGCAAGCGGTGGGTGGAGTACACCCTGACCGCGACCGACGGCTCGCAGACCACGACCCTGGGCCCCGTGCGCGTCACGTTGACGGATGCCGCGACCGACCCGGTGCGACTGAACCTCACCGAGGGGCAGTTCGTGTCGGGCCCGGTGCGCGTGCAGGGCACGAGCGACGCCGCACCCGGCGCTCTGGCGCTCAGCGCCGACGGTGCGGCGCTGGACTCGGCGACCCCGTCGCTGGAGGCCGGGCCGATCTTCGCCTTCGAGGCGACCAACACCGACGCGTTCTTCCGCAACGGCGTCAAGCTCGGTGACGACGTGCTGAAGATCTTCGACGAGGGCTATTACGAGCGCATCGTCACCGTCGACGCGGCGGTGCCGGTCACCCGTGTGGAGAAGGGCAAGCCCCTCACCCTCACCGTCACGTCTGGCACCAAGGCCCAGCCCAGCGGCGACCCGAACGAGAACAACGACGACTTCTCTGCGCTGAACTTCCGCCTGGCGCTGCCCGACGGACGCGTGCTGCGCCCGGTCAGCTGCGCGACCAGCTGGGAGGCCGACGGGGCGGTGACCGCTCCGGCGCCGTACACGTGCGCCACGGGCGACAAGCGCGTGAACTTCAGCGACGACGCGCTCGTCTCGATCGATCTCACGTTTGACATCCCGGCCGACGCGTTCGACTCGATCGCCGCCACGTGGGACACCACGAAGGTCGGCGACGGTGCCCACACCGTCGCGGCCACCGACGGCGCGGACCGCGTCGCACGGTCGGTGCGGGTCGACAACACCGCGCCCGTCATCACGACGGCCCTCACCGACGGTCGGCTCTACCGAGGTGAGTTCTCGGTCGACGGTTCGGCCGCGGATGCCGGCTCGGGTCTCGACACGCTGACCGCGACACTGGACGGCGCCGCGGTCACGCTGCCGCTGACCACCTCGTCGCTGAAGCTCGCCCCGGGCGACCACACGGCCGTCTTCACGGCGCGCGACCACGTCGGCAACACCGCCACGCGGACGATAGCCTTCCGCACGGCGGACGAGCGCCCGGGCATCACGCTGCTGGCGCCCTCGGCGGGCGGCACCGTCACGGGCGACAAGGCGACGCTCTCCGCCACTGCGACCTCGGCCGAGGCCGACGCGCTCGACCTGAGCTTCCGCCGGGGGTACACGTTCACGCCCGCGCAGAGCCAGGTGCACGTGGCATCCGGAGCGACGACGACGGCAGCGGCGGGCGACCGCACGGATGCCGTGCCGCTGAGCGCCGCCGACCTCGCCACGCTCTCCGTGACCGACGGGGTGGATGTCGCCGCCACGAGCGACACGGCCTTCCCGTACCAGCTGTTCACGATCGACGTGCCGGCCGATTCCGGCTCGGGCGCGCTCGCCCGCGTCACCTGGCAGGGGCGCGCCAACGCCGACGCGAAGGTGCTGCTGTACGCCCGCAAGACCGACGGATCGTGGGAGAAGGTCGACCAGTACCTGACGACCGGGGGTGCGGCCACCGACTTCACCCTCAATGCGCTCGTCCCCGTCGACACTCACGCCGACGGCGGCACGCTCACCTTCCTCGTGCAGCACTCGGAAGGCTTCGCCGGCACCGCGCGCTCGAGCCGGACGGATGCCGTGACCGCGTACAACGCGGGGGCCACCCCGCGCGACCAGTACGACTTCACGATCGGCTGGGAGTCGGACACGCAGTACTACAACGAGAACCAGGGCTACCTGGCCGGTACCACCGGTGACGACACCTTCTACCAGCACCAGGTCGACATCCACGACTTCCTGCTGAAGCAGCGCGACAGCCTCAACCTGCAGTACGTCATGCACACCGGCGACATCGTCGACGACTACGTCGCCACCGACCGGGCCGCCGGCAACGACGACCCCGAGTACGAGTGGAAGAACGCCGACGCACAGTACAAGCGTTTCGACGAGGCGGGGCTGCCGTACGGCGTCCTCGCCGGGAACCACGACGTGGGCCACGCGGCCGGTGACTACTCGAACTTCTCGACGTACTTCGGCGAGAGCCGCTACCGCGGCAACCCCTGGTACGGCGGGTCGTACAAGGACAACCGTGGCCACTACGACCTCATCACGGTCGGCGGAGTCGACTTCCTGATGCTGTACATGGGCTGGCCCGCGGTCAACAACGCGGCGTCCAACGATGAGGACATCGCGTGGATGAACGCCGTCATCCAGCGCTACCCCGAGCGCAAGGTGTGGATCGACCTGCACGAATACATGCTCACCACCGGTGGTCTGGGGCCGATCCCGCAGCGCATCTTCGACGAGGTCGTCAAGGCCAACCCGAACGTCTTCGCGGTCAGCTCCGGCCACTACCACGACGCGTACACGCGCACCGACGCGATCGACGACAACGGCGACGGCCAGCCCGACCGCACGGTCTACTCGATGCTGTTCGACTATCAGGGTCTGCAGGAGGGTGGGCTCGGCTACCTGCGTCTGCTGCACTTCGACAACAAGGACGGGCGGATGATCGTCCGCACCTACTCGCCGTCGCTGGACATGTTCGACTCGCAGGACCCGGCGCTCACGAGCCCCGAGGGCATGCAGGAGTTCACGATCCCCTACTCCGCGATCGGACTGAAGACGCAGACCAAGACGCTCGCGACCGACTCATTCCGGGCCGACATCCTCACCGCCGACGAGGTCGGAAAGGTCGCCCAGGCGCCCTCCGGCTCGGTCTCCACGGTCGACTGGAAGAGTCTGACGGCGGGCGAGCGCGGATGGTACGTCACGGCCACCGGCCCGCACGGCGGACTGGAGTACTCCGAGGTGCGCACCTTCACCGCGGTCACGGGCGGTTCGACCGATCCGGGCGCGGGGGGCGGCACCGGGCAGCCCGGAACGGGCGGTGGCGCTCCGCAGCCGGGCACGGGAGGCGGCACCGATCTGCCGAGTACCGGCGGCGCTACCCCGGCGGTCGCGCTCGCTCTGTCGCTCGACCGCGTGAGCGCGGGAGCAACCGTGCGCGTGATGGTGCAGGGGCTCACGCCCGCGGCCTCCTACCGGTTGGTGCTGCATTCGACGCCGGTGCTCCTCGCGACAGTGACCGCCGCCGCGGACGGCTCGATCGACGTGACCGTGGTGATACCGCAGTCCATCACGCCCGGAGCGCACACCCTGCAGCTGTCGCGCGCCGACGCTCCCGACACGGTCGTGGCGTCCGCCGCCGTGACGGTCACGGCGGCGGACCTGGCCGCCACCGGTGGACACGGTGACGACCTGGGGGCGGTTCTGGCGGGAGGCATCCTGCTGATGCTCACCGGCCTGGTCGTGGTGATGCGGCGTCGCCGTCACGCGCACTGATCCCGTCGCCGCAGGGGGGTGCATCCGTTCGCGGGTGCGCCCCCCGCGTCGCGGCGGGGGAGCTCTGACGTACCCTCGGGGCATGTCCCGTGACGTCCTCTCCGCGCGGCGGTGGGAGCTCAATGCCCTGCTGATGCGGCTCGACACCGATGACGCGGCCGTGCGCGCCGACCGCTCCGACGCGACGGCCGACGACGAGCACGACCCCGAGGGCTCGACCCTGTCGGGCGAGTGGCAGCGCATCGATGCGCTTCGTCGTTCCGTGCTCGACGAGCGGGCGGAGGTCGACGCCGCGCTCGCCCGCGTGGATGCCGGGACCTACGGCATCTGCGTCGTCTGCGGGAACGTGATCGCGCCCGGCCGGTTGGAAGCCCGGCCGATGGCCACCACCTGCATCGACTGCGCCGCCTGACCCGTAGCCGATCCTGCGCGCCCGAGCGCCCGGCATCCGAGCGCCCGGCATCCGGTCGGACGCATGACGCGGCGTCCCGAACTCCTCCATTCGGCCGGTTCACGGCGGTGTGGAGCGGCCTCAGCTGCAGGATCGGGCCGAGATGGAGGAGTTCGGCGCGCCCTCCGCACGCAACGCGGTGGCAGCGCCTGGCCGGGAGGCGCCGGTCGACCCACCGAGGGTGTTGACGCCCGGCATCCTCTGCCCTAATGTACAACCAAATGGTTGCACAAACTGAGTTGAGCGACGATGAGACCGACCGCCTGTTCCACGCCCTCGCGGCGGCGACGCGGCGCGACATCCTGCGGCGCACGATCGTCGACGAGCAGTCGGTCTCGACGCTCGCCGCGGACTACGACATGTCGTTCGCCGCGGTGCAGAAGCACGTGGCGGTGCTCGAAGCCGCCGGCCTCGTCGTCAAGCGCGCCGAGGGACGCGAGCGCCTCGTGCGCGCCGACCCGCGCATGATCTCCCGCGCCCGGGCGCTGCTCGCCCGTTACGAAGACCTGTGGCGCTCGCGCATCGACCGTCTCGACGCCCTGCTGGCTGAACCGCACGATCCCCGTCCCACGCAAGGAGACTGACATGCCCGTCACCGACATCACGACCGACCCCGAGAACCTCACGATGACCCTCGTCGCGGATGCCGCGGCGCCCGTCGCCCGCCTCTGGGAGGCCTTCACCGACCCCCGGCAGCTCGAGCGCTTCTGGGGCCCTCCCGGCTGGCCCGCCACCTTCACCGCGTTCGACCTGCGCCCCGGCGGACGCGTCGACTACCGCATGACGAGCCCGCAGGGCGAGCGCTCCGCCGGATCGTGGGAGGTGCTGAACGTCGAGCCCGGACGCAGCTTCGAGGTGCTCGACTCGTTCATCGGCGACGACGGTGAGAAGCTCGACGGCTTCCCGTCGATGCGGATGCTCTTCTCATTCGAGGCGACCGCCGAGGGCTCGCGCCTCACCAACACCACCTTCTTCACGTCGCTCGAAGCGCTCGAGCAGGTCGTCGCGATGGGCGCGATCGAGGGTTCGCGTCTGGCGATGAGCCAGCTCGACGCGGTGCTGCAGGACCTCCGCGCCTACGCGCAGGGCAAGGGCACCCGCACCGAGCTGCTGACCGATCAGCACGTGCGCATCACCCGGCTCATCGAGGGCTCGCGCGAGCTGGTGTGGCGCGCCCACCACGAGCCCGAGCTGCTGCGGCAGTGGCTGCTGGGGCCCGACGGCTGGCAGATGATCGAGTGCGAGGTCGGCGAGACCACCCGCTTCGTCTGGCAGCAGGGCGACGACGAGTCGACCCGGTTCGGGTTCGAGAGCGAGACCGTGCTCAGTGAGCCGATCTGGCGCGAGGTCTCCACCGAGCGGATGATCGGGATGCCGGGACCGGCGACGGTCAATGACCTGCAGCTCTACGAGGAGGACGGCGCGACCCTGCTGACGTTGCTGATCGAGTATCTCGACAAGGAGACGCGCGACATGGTCCTCGCCACCGGCATGACCGACGGCATGGAGACCTCGTACGCACGCCTGGAGGCGGTCGTCGCCGCCTGAGGGGTCGGGGCGTTTCGACTCGGCCGTCCTCGAGCGATCCGCGACGCAACTGCAAGGGATGCTGCCCGACACGCCGCGGCATCCCTTGTCCCTCCCCGCGTGTCGCGGCTACGGCCTTGCAGTTCGGATGGGGGCGGGGCGGGGCGACTCGACCGCGGTCAGTCGCCGAGCACGAGTCGGTAGCCCATGCCCTGCTCGGTGAGCAGATGCTGGGGATGCGCCGGATCGCGCTCGAGCTTCTTGCGGAGCTGCGACATGTAGAGGCGCAGATAACCCGAGTCGGCCACCTGGTCGGTTCCCCAGATGTCTCTCAGCAAGTTCTGCCGGGTCACGAGCGTGCCGGGATTGCGGGCCAGGAACTCGAGCATCCGCCACTCCGTCGGCGTCAGGTGCACGACCTCGTCGCCGCGGACGACCCGGGTGGCGGCGAGGTCGACCTCCACATCGCCGAAGCGCACGACAGGCGTGTCCACGGATGCCGCGGATGCCACGCCCCGCCGACGTGCGAGGGCGCGCAGGCGTGCGAGCAGCTCGTCGATCTGGAACGGCTTCGTGACGTAGTCGTCGGCGCCGGCATCCAGAGCCTCGACCTTGTCGGCCGAGCCCGTGCGTCCGGACACGACGAGGATCGGCAGGTCGGTCCACCCGCGCAGCGCGTGGATCACCTCGATGCCGTCCAGGCGCGGCATGCCGAGATCGAGCATGACGACGTCGGGGCGCGCCTGGGCCGCCGTGGCGATCGCGGCGGCGCCGTCGGGCGCGGCGATGACGTCGTAGCCGTGCGCGGCGAGGGTGATCCGCAGCGCCCGCACGAGCTGCGGATCGTCGTCGGCGACCAGGATCTTCACGATCTCATCCTCCCGCTTCGGCGACCGAGGGCGCGGCGAGAGTGGATGCCGCGGCATCCACCGGCAGCGAGACCACCATCGTCAGCCCCCCGCCGGGCGTGGTCTCGGGCGTCAGCGTGCCGCCCATGCCCTCGGTGAAGCCCTTCGACAGGGCGAGCCCGAGCCCGAGCCCCGTGGTGTTGTCGGTGTCGCCGAGCCGCTGGAAGGGAGCGAAGATGTCGTCCTGGCGGTCGGCGCTGACGCCCGGGCCGTGGTCGACGATCCGCAGCTCGACGGTCGAGCCGAGCCGGCTGGATGCGATGCGCACGCGCGTGCCGGGCGGCGCGTAGCGGCGCGCATTGGCGAGGACGTTGACGATGACCCGCTGCAGCAGCACGGGGTCGGCGCGCACCGCAGGAACGGTCTGATCGAGCGCGAGTTCGACGACGTCGGGTCCGATGCCCAGCTCATCGAGGGCCTCGAGCACTGCTCCCGCAAGGTCGACAGGGGAAAGCGAGACGGCGAGCACGCCCGCCTGCACACGGCTGACGTCGAGCAGATCGGTGACCAGCGCCGCGAGCGCGGCGAGCGACTCGTCCGCGGTCGCGACGAGCTCGTCGTGATCGGCGGCGCTCAGCGACGGCCCCGCCGCACGCAGGCCGCCGACGGCGGCGATGGCCGCGGCGAGCGGCCGGCGCAGATCGTGGCTGACCGCCGACAGCAGCGCCGTGCGCACCTGGTCGGTCGCGGCCAGGGCGTCGGCGGTGCGGGCCGTCTGCGTGAGCTCGCTGTGCTCGAGGGCCGCAGCGAGTTGCGCGGTGATGACATCGAGCAGGCGCCGCTCCGGGGCCCCGACATCGCCGCCGTGCAGCTCGAGCGTGGCGCGAGGGCCCCCCGCGGCATCCGTGCCCACGGGCACCACGACCGCCCGGCCGTCGCGCACCGGTTCGCCGTCGGTCGCCAGCACCTGCTGGGTGGATCCGTCTCCGGCGAGCAGGCGCGCCCCGCTCACGCCGAACGCCTCGCGGGTGCGGCTGACCAGAGCCGGGACGGCGCTCTCGCCGCGCAGCACGCTGCCCGACACCGTCGCCAGCAGCTCCGAATCGGCGGCCGCGCGCCGAGCCCGGCGCGTGCGACGTGCGGCTTGATCGACGATCCAGCTCACCAGGATCGCGATCACCACATACAGCACGAGCGCCAGCGCGTGCAGCGGGTTGTCGATCGTCACCGTGAAACGCGGATGGATGAACAGGAAGTCCAGCGTCAACCCCGACAGCACCGCCGCGAACAGCGCCGGCCAGATCCCGCCGATCAACGCGACGACGACCACGAGCAGTTGGTAGGAGAGCACGTCGGAGGTGATCGTCTCTTCGTTCGAGGTCGCGAACAGCAGCCACGACAGCAGCGGCCCGCCGGTGAGCGCGACGACCAGCCCCAGGATGCGCCGCCGCCAGCCGAGTGCCCCTCCGGTCAGCCGCGGCAGGTGCAGGTTTCCGCCCGCGGCGGCGTGGGTCACGATGTGCACGTCGATGTCGCCCGACTCGCGGATGACCGTGGCCCCGATGCCCGGGCCGGTGAACGCCGCGCCGAGGCGGCTACGGCGGCTGGCGCCCAGCACGAGCTGCGTCGCGTTGACCGATCGCGCGAACTCGACGAGGGTCCGCGGCACGTCCTCGCCGATCACCTGGTGGTAGCTGCCGCCGAGCGACTCGACGAGGGCGCGCTGGGCCGCGAGGGCACCGGGAGCAGCCGCACGCAGCCCCTCCTGCGTCGTCACGTGCACCGCGAGCAACTCGCCCCCGGCGGCGCGCGCGGCGATACGCGCCCCGCGCTGCAGCAGCGTGTCGCCCTCCGGGCCGCCGGTGAGGGCGACGACGACGCGCTCGCGCGCCTGCCACGCCCCGCGGATGCCGTGCTCCTCGCGGTAGCTCTGCAGCGCGTTGTCGACCTCGTCGGCGAGCCACAGGAGGGCGAGTTCGCGCAGGGCCGTGAGGTTTCCGAGGCGGAAGTAGTTCGACAGGGCCGCGTCGATGCGCTCGGCGGGGTAGACGGCGCCGGCGGCGAGCCGGTCGCGCAGCGACTGCGGTGCGAGGTCGACGACCTGGATCTGGTCGGCGGCGCGCACCACGGCATCCGGTACCGTCTCGCGCTGCGTGACTCCGGTGATCTGCGCGACCACTCCGCCGAGCGAGGCGATGTGCTGGACGTTGACGGTCGTGATGACGTCGATACCGGCGGCCAGCAGCTCTTCGACGTCCTGCCACCGCTTCTCGTTGCGGGAGCCGGGTGCGTTGGTGTGGGCGAGCTCGTCGACGAGCGCGATCTCCGGATGCCGATCGAGCAGGCCGTCGAGGTCGAGTTCGTCGAGCTCGACCTCGCGGTGGCGCAGACGCCGGCGTCCGAGCGTGGGCAGGCCTTCCGCGCGGGCCGAGGTCGCCGCACGGCCGTGGGTCTCGACGATGCCCACGACGACGTCACGACCGTCGGCGAGCAGGCGATGGCCCTCGGACAGCATCTCGTACGTCTTGCCGACGCCGGGCGCGGCTCCGAGCAGCACCCGCAGACTGCCGCGCTTCATGCGTTCACCCTAGTTCTCCTGTCCGTTCCCCGGCCGCCCGCCCCGACCCGGCCACCCCCACCTCTGCCCGAGCTGAACCAACCGCAACCGACCCGAACTGCAAGGGATGCCGGGGGACACGCCGTGGCATCCGTCGCACCGGCGGCGTGTCGCGGCGTCGACCTTGCAGTCCGGTTGCTCCCGCGAGTTCCGACTCGGCCCCGCTCGTTGAGCGACGCAGCGCGTCGAAGCGCCGCTTGCCGCCGTCCCGCACGCGTCAGCGTCCGAGGGCGTCGAGGGCGATGTTGAGCTCGAGCACGTTCACGCGGGGCTCGCCCAGGAAGCCGAGGTCCCGCGCCGTGGTGTGCTGATCGACGAGCGCCGTCACCACGGCCGGGTCGAGGCCGCGCGCCGCCGCCACACGGGCCACCTGCAGCTTCGCGTACGCCGGCGAGATGTGCGGGTCGAGTCCCGATCCGGATGCCGTGACGGCATCGGCGGGGATGTCGCCCACCGGCACGCCGTCCGCCGAGGCGATCGCGGCCTGACGCTCACCGATCGCGGTCACGAGGTCGCGGTTCTCGGGCCCGAGGTTCGACCCGCTCGAGGCCGTGCCGTCATAGCCACTGCCCGCGGCCGATGGCCGCGACTGGAAGTACTGCGGGAGGGCTGCGCCGTCGGCATCCGTGAAGGACTGGCCGATCAGCGCGCTGCCGACAACCTGCCCGTCGGCGTCGCGGACGAGCGAGCCGTTCGCCTGCGCGGGAAGCGCCAGCTGGCCGACGCCCGTGATCACGGCCGTGTACGCGATGCCGAGCACGGCCGTGGCGACGAGCATCGCACGGGCGGCGACGCCGAGGTGGCGGAGAGAGGTGCGGGTGGACATGACGATGCCTTTCGGAAGCCCGGTCAGAAGCCCGGGAGGAGGCTCACGACGAGGTCGATGAGCTTGATGCCGACGAAGGGGGCGATGACGCCGCCCAGGCCGTAGATGAGGAGGTTGCGCCCGAGGATCTGCGAGGCGCTCGCCGGCCGGTACGCGACGCCCTTCAGCGCCAGCGGGATCAGGACGACGATGATGATCGCGTTGAAAATGATGGCGCTGGTGACCGCCGACGCGGGCGAGTGCAGCTGCATGAGGTTCAGCGCCGCGAGTCCGGGGAAGACGCCCATGAACATCGCCGGGATGATCGCGAAGTACTTCGCGATGTCGTTGGCGAGAGAGAACGTCGTCAGCGCTCCACGGGTGATGAGCAGCTGCTTGCCGATCCGGACGATGTCGATGAGCTTCGTCGGGTCGGAATCGAGGTCGACCATGTTGCCGGCCTCCTTCGCGGCGGAGGTGCCCGTGTTCATCGCGACGCCGACGTCGGCCTGCGCGAGCGCGGGGGCGTCGTTGGTGCCGTCACCGGTCATCGCGACGAGCGCACCGCCGGCCTGCTCGCGCTGGATGAGCGCCAGCTTGTCTTCCGGGGTCGCCTCGGCGAGGAAGTCGTCGACGCCCGCCTCCGCGGCGATCGCCCGCGCCGTCAGCGGGTTGTCGCCCGTGATCATCACGGTGCGGATGCCCATCGCGCGCAACTGCGTGAACCGCTCGGCGAGGCCCTCCTTGACGACGTCCTTCAGGTGCACGGCGCCGAGCGGAACTCCTCCAGTTCGGGGGTCGAGCGTGGCGACCACCAGCGGGGTTCCGCCGGACTGGGCGATGGCGTCGGTGAATTGGAGGAGTTCGGCGCGCGGCTGCGGCGCCACGGGCTGCCCCTCCGCCTCGAGCCAGGCGAGCACGGCGGATGCCGCACCCTTGCGCACCTGCGTGCCGTCGGCCAGGTCCAGACCGCTCATGCGCGTCTGTGCGGTGAACGGCACGGGAGTCGATCCCTCGGGTGCGGCGGGGGCGACCCCCTGAGTCGCGGCGAGTTCGACGATCGACACCCCCTCGGGGGTCGGGTCGGCGAGCGAGGACAGCACGGCCGCGCGGGCCAGCTCGTCGCCGTCGACACCGGTGAGCGCGGCGAAAGCGCTCGCGCGGCGGTTGCCGTAGGTGATCGTTCCGGTCTTGTCGAGCAGCAACGTGGTCACGTCGCCGGCGGCCTCGACGGCGCGCCCCGACATGGCGAGCACGTTGTGCTGCACCAGTCGGTCCATGCCGGCGATGCCGATCGCCGACAGCAGCGCGCCGATCGTCGTCGGGATCAGACACACCAGCAGGGCGACGAGCACGGGGATGCTGACGGGGCTCGCCGCGTACGAGGCGATCGGGTTGAGCGTCAGCACGACGATCACGAACACGATCGACAGGCTGGCCAGCAGGATGCCGAGGGCGATCTCGTTGGGGGTGCGCTGACGGTTCGCGCCTTCGACGAGCGCGATCATGCGGTCGACGAAGGTCTGGCCCGGCTGGGAGGTGATGCGCACGACGATGCGGTCGCTGAGCACGCGGGTGCCGCCGGTGACGGCGCTGCGGTCGCCGCCGGACTCCCGGACGACGGGCGCCGATTCGCCGGTGATCGCGGACTCGTCGACCGTGGCGATGCCCCAGATCACGTCGCCGTCGCCGGGGATGAGCTCGCCGGCCGACACGACCACGACGTCGTCGAGGGCGAGCTCCGAGGAGGCCACGTCGTCGGTGGCGGCGGCGGTGGCCGCGGCATCCGTGGCGGCGTCGTAGGCGCGCACCCGGTGCGCGACCGTCGCGGTGCGGGTCGTGCGCAGGGCCTGCGCCTGCGCCTTGCCGCGGCCCTCGGCCACCGACTCGGCGAGGTTGGCGAACAGCACGGTCAGCCAGAGCCAGACGGCGATGCCCCAGGTGAAACCGGCCGGCACGGGCGTGCCGCCCGAGTTCTGTGGGCCGCCGAGGAAGGGTTCGGCGATGGCGATGGCGGTGGTGAGGGCCGCGCCGACCCTCACGAGGAACATGACGGGGCTGCGCCACAGCTCGGCGGGGTTGAGTTTGCGGAGGGCGCCGGGAAGGGCGCCGACCAGCTGTGTCCAGCCGAACGCGCGGCGGGTGGGAGCGGGCGACGACGCGGCGTCGTCACCGGCGGGTTGCGGACGGTCGAGGACCGGAGCGGACGTGTTCATGTCAGGAGAGACCTTCTGCCAGGGGACCCAGCGCGAGAACGGGGAAGTAGGTGAGAGCGGTGATGACGACCGTCACGACCGCGAGCAGGCCGACGAACTGCGGGCGATGCGTCGGGAGGGTGCCGGCGGTGGCGGGCACGCGCTCCTGCGCGGCGAGCGAGCCGGCCAGGGCGAGCACGAGCACGATGGGAACGAACCGGCCGAGGAGCATCACGACGCCCAGCGCCGTGTTGAACCAGGGCGTGTTGGCGGTGAGTCCGGCGAACGCCGAGCCGTTGTTGTTCGCGGCCGATGTGAACGCGTAGAGCACCTCGGTCATGCCGTGGATGCCGGGATTGAGGATCGACGTCGCCTCGACATCGGCCCGCACGGCGGGGATGCCGAAGCTCAACGCCGTTCCCGCCAGCACCAGGGTCGGAGTCACCAGGATGTAGAGGCTCGCGAGCTTGATCTGGGTGGGGCCGATCTTCTTGCCGAGGTACTCGGGGGTGCGACCCACGAGCAGTCCGCCGACGAACACGGCGATGATCGCGAGCACGAGCATGCCGTACAGGCCCGACCCGACACCGCCGGGAGCGACCTCGCCGAGCATCATGTTCAGCAGCGGAATCATGCCGCCGGTGGCGGTGTACGAGTCGTGCATCGAGTTCACGGCGCCGGTCGAGGTGAGGGTAGTCACGGCTGCGTACAGCGCCGAGCCGACGATGCCGAAGCGTTGCTCCTTGCCTTCCATCGCGCCGCCCGCGAGCTGCGGGGCGGTGCCGTGTCCGGCGACCTCGAGCGCGCTCACCGCGGCGATCGACGCGATCGCCAGTGTCGACATGACCGCGAGGATCGCGTAGCCCTGACGGTTGTCGCCGACCATGCGGCCGAACGTGCGGGGGAGCGAGATCGGGATCACGAGGATCAGCAGCAGCTGGACCAGGTTCGTCCACGGCGTCGGGTTCTCGAACGGGTGGGCGGAGTTGGCGTTGAAGAACCCGCCGCCGTTGGTGCCGAGCATCTTGATCGCCTCTTGCGAGGCGACCGGTCCGCCCGGGATCGACTGCGTCGCTCCGGTGAGGGTGTGCGCGTCGACGAAGCCGTTCAGGTTCTGGATGACGCCGCCGGACAGCAGGACCACCGCGGCCACGACCGCCATCGGCAGCAGCAGCCGACCGAGGCCGCGCGTGAGGTCGACCCAGAAGTTGCCGATCGTGCTCTGCCCGCGCCGCGCGAAGCCGCGCACGAGCGCGATGGCGACCGCGATGCCGACGGCGGCGGAGACGAAGTTCTGCACGGTGAGGCCGGCGAGCTGCACGAGGTAGCCCATGGTCGCCTCGGGAGAGTACGACTGCCAGTTGGTGTTGGTGACGAAGGATGCCGCGGTGTTGAACGCCAGGCCCTCCGGCACGGCCGGGAGCCCGAGCGAAGCGGGCAGGAAGGCTTGCAGGCGCTGCAGCGCGTAGACGAAGAGCACGCCCATGAGCGAGAAGGCGAGCACGCCGCGGGTGTAGGCCTGCCAGGTCTGTTCGCTGCGCGCGTCGACGCCGATGAGACGGTAGACGACCCGCTCTGCGGCGGCATCCTTCTCGCCCGTGAAGATGCGGAACATGAGGTCGCCGACGGGGCGGTACAGCAGAGCGAGCAGCAGGATGAGGGTGGCGATCTGGAGCACGCCGAACCAGATGTCTGCGGAATCGACGCCCATCAGAAGCGCTCCGGCTTCACGAGGGCGACGACCAGGTAGACGACGCTGGCGACACCGAGGACGGCGCCGATGATCGAGAAGATGTCCATCAGAGCCGCTCCGCCCCCTTCGCGACGAGGGCGACGATCGCGAACACCGCGATCGTCACGACGACGTAGATCACATCGAGCACAGGAACTCCCGGACACTGACCGCGCTCGCTGATCCCGCGCGGGCGCCCACCATGGGCACGGGATCCGATACAACTCCGCTGCCGCGGCGGCTTCCGACGTCCTTACGGTTTCCCTACGGGTGCTCGCGATGTCCTCACGGCTCGCTCACGTCGCGGGCGGGGGCCGCGCCGAAACGCCGATCCGGCGCAGCCTGCCGCATCCGCTACCTTAGGTAAGGCAATCCTTACTCAAAGATCGTAGGAGGTCCCGTGCGCGGTTCCGTCTCGTCGCGTCCATCCGCCGCCGCGGCTCTGCTGCTCGTCGCCGCCCTGCTCACGGGGTGCGCGGCCGTCGCCACTCCCGCCGACACCGAGGCGAGTGCGCCGCGCGCGCCGCTGACCGAACTGACGCCGCTGGCCGATCCGCGCAGCCATGTCGGTCCGTCGACCGCGACCCTCACCGACGCGCGGATCCTGCGGGTGGCCGAGAGCCCCACCCCGAGCCTGCCCGTCACCGTCACGTCGCACGACCTGTCCGGCGACGTGCCCGTGACGGTGACGGACGTCTCCCGCATCATCGCGATGGACCTGTCCGGGTCGCTCGCCGCGACCGTTGCGGGCCTCGGCTTCGCGGGCGGGCTCGTCGGACGCGACATCTCCACGACCTTCCCCGAGGCGCGCGAGCTGCCCCTCGTCACCGCCGGCGGACACTCCGTCAACGCCGAAGCCGTCATCGCGCTCGCCCCGACCCTCGTCATCACCGACGGCAGCATCGGACCCGCCGACGTCGTCCAGCAGCTGCGCGACGTCGGCATCACGGTCGTCTTCGTCGAACGCTCGACGTCGTTCGCCGGTGCCGTCGCGCAGGCTCGGCAGGTCGCGCAGGCACTCGGCGTGCCCGAGACCGGTGAGCTGCTGGCCACGCGCATCCAGGACGACGTCCAGCGGGTGACGGCGGAGGTCGCACGGCTCGCGCCGGCCGCGGCATCCGACCGCGTGCGCATGGCGTTCGTCTACCTGCGCGGGTCCGCCGGTATCTACTACCTGTTCGGCAAAGAGTCGGGCGCCGACGACCTCATCGCGGCGCTGGGCGGCGTGGATGTCGCCGGGGAGCTGGGATGGCGCGGCATGCAGCCGCTCACCGACGAGGCGATGGTCGCCGCCGACCCCGACCTCATCCTGGTGATGACCGACGGCCTCGCCTCCGTCGGCGGCGTCGACGGCCTGCTCGCCGCGAAGCCGGCCATCGCCCTCACGGCCGCCGGCCAGCACCGCCGTTTCGTCGACATGGCGGACGGGCAGATCCTCTCGTTCGGGCCCCGTTCGGCCGACGTGATCGACGCCCTCGCGCGCGCCGTCTACGCTCCGGATGCCGCGCCGTCCACCTCCGGGACGAGCCCGGCGCCCGCGCCGTGAGGGCCGCTGCGCCACCCCTCGTGAGGGCCGCCGTCGCGACGGCCTCGTCCCCGGGGCGCCGCGCCGTGGTCGGGATCGTCACCGGGATCCTGTTGGTGGCCGGGGTGATCCTCTCCGCCGGGAGCGGTCAGCTGCCCATCGGTCCGGCCGAGGTCGTCGGCTCGCTGCTGCGCGCCGTCGGCGTTCCGAACGGGTGGGCACCGACGGTCGCCCTCGTCGAGCAGACCCTGTGGCAGATCCGATTCCCCCGGGTCGTGATGTCCGTGCTCGTCGGTGCGCTCCTCGCCGTCGCCGGCGCGATCATGCAGGCGATCTTCGCCAACCCCCTGGCCGAACCCGGGGTCGTGGGCGTGTCGTCGGGAGCCGCCGTCGGTGCGGCGCTCGCGATCACCCTCGGGCTGAGCACGTTCGGCGGATGGACGACCGCGGCGCTCGCCTTCCTCGGCGGGCTCGCGGCGACCCTCAT
The DNA here is from genome assembly GCF_001897985.1 of Microbacterium sp. 69-7. Classification (NCBI taxonomy): domain Bacteria; kingdom Bacillati; phylum Actinomycetota; class Actinomycetes; order Micrococcales; family Microbacteriaceae; genus Microbacterium; species Microbacterium sp. 69-7. The sequence continues at coordinate 34,385 of NZ_MKRU01000090.1, forward strand.
CGTCTACGCGACCGCGCGATCGCAGGGGCGCACGGAGGCGGTCACGCTGATCCTCACCGGCATCGCGGTCAACGCGTTCACGGGCGCGGCGCTCGCGGTGATGATGTTCCTCGGCAACACGGCGTCGCGGGAGCAGATCGTGTTCTGGCAGCTCGGATCGATGAACGGGTCGCGGTGGCCCGAGGTGGCGCTCGTCGCACTGATCGGCCTCTTCGCCACGGCCATCGCTCTCTCGCTCGCCCGGCCGCTCGACCTCCTCGCGCTCGGCGACCGCACGGCCGCGCACCTCGGCGTGCGCGTGGAGCGGCTGCGGGTCGTCAGCATCGTGCTCGTCGCGCTGCTGACCGGTGTCGCGGTGGCGTTCATCGGGATCATCGCGTTCGTGGGTCTCGTCGTCCCGCACGTCATGCGCATGCTGCTCGGCCCGTCCAACCGTGCGCTGCTGCCCGCATCGCTCCTCGGCGGCGCGGTCGTGCTCGTCTACGCCGACCTGCTCGCGCGCACGGTGATCCCCTCGGCCGATCTTCCGATCGGCATCCTCACCTCGCTCGTCGGCGGCCCGTTCTTCTACGCGCTGCTGCGGCGCAACCGGCGCCGGTCGGGAGGATGGGCGTGAGCGGCGTCGCGTACGCGCTGGAGGGGGTCGGTCGCCGGGTCGGCGCACACGAGCTGCTCGCCGGAGTCGGTCTGGAGATCGTCTACGGTCGCGTGCTCGCGCTGGTCGGACCGAACGGCGCGGGCAAGTCCACGCTGCTGAGCGTGCTGACGGGGGATGCCGCGGCATCCACCGGCAGCGTCCTGCTCGACGGGCGTCCGCTCGCCGCGTGGCGCACCCGTGAGCTGGCCCGCACGAGAGCCGTGCTGCTGCAGGCGCAGCACGTCGCGTTCTCGTTCACGGCCCGCGAGGTGGTGGAGATGGGGCGCGCGCCGTGGACCGGCACGGAGCGGGCGGATGCCGATGAGGAGCGGATCGCGGCGGCGATGGCGCGGGCCGACGTGACGCACCTCGCCGATCGCGCCTACCCCTCGCTGTCGGGCGGTGAGCGCGCCCGGGTGGGTCTGGCGCGGGTGCTCGCGCAGGACACGCGGATCGTGCTGCTCGATGAGCCCACGGCGGCGCTCGACCTGCGCCATCAGGAGGACGTGCTGCGCATCGCACGCGATCTCGCCGCCGCGGGACGGGCGGTCGTCGTGGTGCTGCACGACCTGTCGCTGGCGGGAGCCTACGCGGACGAGGTCGCCATGCTCGACGGGGGCCGTCTGGTCGCCTCCGGCGCCCCCGAGCGAGTGCTCACCGCGGCGCGGGTGGAGGACGTGTACGGGACGCCGGTGCGGGTGCTGGCCGACCCCGACACGGGGCGACCTCTCGTACTCCCGCGCCGCGGGTCGTGACGCGGCCCGCTCCCCGCGCGCTTCCCGGTCGTTGAGCGAGGCGCCGGGCGCCGAGTCGAAACGCCCCGGCGCCCGGCGTGCTCAGGCCTCGGGGGTGCGCCGGCGCTGCGCCTTCGACGGGCGGATCGCGGGCACGTCGCCGACGATCGGCACCGGCGTGCGGTACAGGTGCACGCCGTAGCGCGCCACGAGCCCGATGAGCACCATCAGCTTGTTGCGCGGGCCGAGCAGGCTCACGATGTGGACGAACAGCCACGTCATCCACCCGAACGAGCCCGTGAGGGTGACCGTCTTTCGCAGCAATGGGATCTTCGAGAGGAAGCGCAGAGCATGCAGCCCGGGGAGGTTGGCGATGCCGGGCAGCTCCCCGATGGCGGCGCGGCGGCCGATGATCGCCAGCTGTCCCTTGTCGTAGTACGAGAACGGCTGCGTCGGCTGTCCCGCGATCAGGCGGACGATCTGGCGCGCCACGTGCTCACCGCCCTGGATCGCCGGCTGTGCCAGCTGAGGCAGGTCCTGCGGCGCGATCGCGACGTCGCCGGCGGCGAAGACTCCCGGCAACCCCACGACCTGCAGATCCTCGCCGACGCGGATGCGGTCGCCCTTGTCCAGCGGCAGGCTCCAGTCCCGCACCTCCTCATGCGGTGCGACGCCCGTCGCCCACACGGTGAGATCGGACGGCAGCACCGTGCCGTCCGAGAGCACGACGGCATCCGGTCGCACCTCGTCGACGCCGGAGCCGAGGCGCAGTTCGACGTCGCGGCGGCGCAGCTGGGCGGCCGCATAGTCGCGGAGCTTCGGGATGAACGGCTTGAGGATCTCGCTGCGCTGCACGAGCGTGATGCGGAACGCATCGCCGTCGAGCTCGGGGTACGCCGGCTCGAGGCCCTGGTCGCGCAGCTCGGCGAGGGCACCCGCCATCTCGATGCCGGTCGGCCCGCCGCCGATCACGACGACCGAGAGGCCCTTGGTGCGCTCGCCCTGCACGGCGACGCGCTCCAGCCGTGTGAAGAGGGCGTCACGGATCGCGATCGCCTGCGAGCGGGAGTAGACCGCGAAGGAGTTCTCCTTCGCGCCCGGCGTGCCGTGATACGCCGTCGTCACCCCGTTGGCGACGAGCAGGTAGTCGTAGGACATCTCCTGACCGTCCAGCAGACGCACCGTGCGGGCATCCGTGTCGATCTCCATCAGGTGCTCGTGCACGACGTCGAGGTTGGGCTGGCGCACCCGCAGACTGCGGAGGAAGTGGGTGACGTCGCCCGGGTTCAGACCGCCCGTGGCGACCTGGTACAGCAGTGGCTGGAACGTGTTGTAGACGCGGCGGTCGACGAGCGTCACCCGCACGTCGGCGTGACGCAGGGCCCGCGCGGCGCTGATGCCGGCGAAGCCGCCGCCGATGATGACCACGTGCGGCCTCGCGTCGTGCGTCGGGTTCGTCGAGTCGTCGGGAGCCTGCGATGCGGATGCCGTCATAGCCGCAGATTACCGCGACCACGTGACAGACCCCTGTCCCTCGCGGCCGATGCGGGGGTGGGAGAATAAGGGGATGAGCCCTTCCGACGACCGCCGCATCGAGACCGCGCAGGTGCGCCGCAGCCCGCGGTACACGGTTTTCCTGCTGGCGGGCGCGTTTGTCGGCATCCTGGCCGCCCTCGTGCTCACGTTCGCCTTCGGCGGCGACAACGAGAGCGCGAGCACGGGGGTCTCGTACTCGACGACACAGGTCTTCGGGTTCATCTGCCTGTTCGCGATCCCGATCGGCGTCGCCGTCGGCGGCGTGGTCGCGCTCGTTCTCGACCGTTCGCTGGCCCGTCGCGCCCATGAGGTGCGCGTCGAGCGCGAGGTCATCACGATCGACGACGCAGAGTAGCCGCCCGGCGCTCGCCCCGGAGTCGCCAGCGGCAGGCAATCTGCCCAGAACAGGCCGATCAGCCGCGCAATGGCCTGCCCCCGGCAGATTGCCTCTGCTCGGTCGAGCCGGGGATGCCGCGAGCGCCGGATGTTGCCGCTCCCGGATGCCGCCGCTACGCGATGTCGGCGATGATCGGCGCGACCGCGGCGTCGAAGGCGACGATGTCGCCGCGCAGGCCGTCGGTGACCGCGATCGTGAGCGCCCCGATCCACCAGACGCCGCGCTGCGTGAACGGCAGCACCTGGACGTTGAGCTCGAACGAGTGCGCGCGCCGTCCCACGACGCGCTCGTGCTCGGCGATCGCACTGGCGTAGGCGCGGTACGACGCTCCCGTTCCCAGACGCGACCGGTAGTGCTGATGTTCCGCACGGGCATACGCCACGGCATCCGGCCCGTGGGGCGTGATCGCGTCGGCGAGCTCCTCGAAGCCCTCGACGGGAAGTGCGACCACGGTCTCGAAGCCGTCGATGAGTTCGAGCGGGACGGGGGAGGGGTTGGCCTGCGGTTCGACCGTCAGATCCCAGTACGCGCGCCACTGCCGCTCGATCGCGGAGCGGTCGTCGTACTCGCTGATCGGTGCGCTGCGCGGAGGGACGCCCCGCAGGTGCGGCAGCTCCTCCGGAAAGCGGATGCCGAGCACCTGGCGCAGATACAGTGCGACGAGGACCGGGAGGGTGGCGTCCTCGCGGACGATCCACTCCGGTGCTTCCGCCGCTGCCATGCCGCCATCCTAGGGACAGCGCTCGGCGCGGCGACAGGGTGCGTCTGCTGCGCAGCTCCCACGGTCCGCGCGCCCCGCCCCTGCCGGTAGGCTGTTCGCGTGGCAGAAGCCCCACAGAATCCCTATTCCGAAGCCGGCGTCGACACCGCGGCGGGAGATCTCGCCGTCGAACTGATGAAGTCGGCCGTTCGTCGCACCCACGGGCCCGAGGTGCTGGGCGGTGTCGGCGGGTTCGCCGGCCTGTTCGACGCGTCGGCGCTGAAGTCGTACGAGAAGCCGCTGCTGGCCACGTCGACCGACGGCGTCGGCACCAAAGTCGCGATCGCGCAGGCGATCGACAAGCACGACACGATCGGCCACGACCTGGTCGGCATGGTCGTCGACGACATCGTCGTGGTCGGCGCGAAGCCGCTCTTCATGACCGACTACATCGCCTGCGGCAAGGTCTTCCCCGAGCGCATCGCCGACATCGTCCGCGGCATCGCCTCCGGCTGCGAGCTGACCGGCACGGCACTCGTCGGCGGCGAGACCGCGGAGCACCCCGGCCTGCTCGGCATCAACGACTACGACGTCGCGGGAGCGGCGACCGGTGTCGTCGATGCCGGTGACGTGCTCGGGGCCGACCGCGTGCAGCCGGGCGACGTGGTGCTGGCCCTGGCCTCCAGCGGGCCGCACTCGAACGGCTACTCGCTCGTCCGCCACATCGTCGCGGGCAAGGGCATCAGCTACGGCGCCCACGCCGCCGACTTCGGCCGCACGTGGGGGGAGGAGCTGCTCGAGCCCACCCGCCTGTACACGCTGCCGCTGCTGGACCTTCTCACCTCGCTGCCGGGTGCGATCCACGCGCTCAGCCACGTGACCGGTGGCGGCATCGCCGCGAACCTCGCCCGCGTGCTGCCGCCGCAGGCGTGGGTCGAACTCGACCGGTCGACGTGGGCGCCCAGCCCCGTGTTCCGCGTGCTCGCCGACCTGGGCGGGCTGCGGCTGGAAGACACCGAGGGCACGTGGAACCTCGGCATCGGTTTCGTCGCCGTCGTCTCGGCCGAGAAGGCGGATGCCGCGGCATCCCTCCTGTCGGCCGCCGGCATCGCGACGTGGCAGGTCGGCGTCGTCCAGGAGGGTGCGCGCCCGGAGGGCCACTTCGAGCAGGGCGCCAAGGGCGTGGACGGCGGCGCCGTGCGTCTCGTCGGCGCGTATTCATCAGCCGTCTAGGTTCATCGGCTGCCGAGGTTCATCAGCCACCTCGGCGCAGAAACGGATTGAGCAACACCACATGTGCGGAATCGTCGGCGTTGTCGGACAGGGCCCGGTCAATCAGGACATCTACGACTCGCTGCTGCTGCTGCAGCATCGCGGGCAGGACTCGACGGGTATCGCGACGGCCGAGACCAGCGGCGTCTTCCACCTGTTCAAGGCCAAGGGACAGGTGCGCGAGGCGTTTCGCACCCGCGACATGCGCGCCCTCTTGGGCAACATCGGCCTCGGACACGTGCGCTACGCCACGAAGGGCACCGCGTCGAGCGAGGAAGAGGCGCAACCGTTCTACGTCAACGCCCCCTACGGCATCGTCCTGGTACACAACGGCAACCTCACCAACACGCGTGAGCTGACGCAGGAGCTCTTCAGCAAAGACCGCCGTCACCTCAACACGAGCTCCGACACCGAGCTGCTCGTCAACGTGCTCGCCAACGAACTGCAGTCTTCGATCTCCGGGCTCGAGCTCGACCCAGCGCAGGTGTTCCAGGCGGTCACGCGGGTGCACGAGCGCGTCGAAGGCTCGTACGCGACCATCGCGTTGATCGCCGGGTACGGTCTGCTCGCGTTCCGCGACCCCTTCGGCATCCGTCCCCTCATCCTCGGCACGCGCCCCGCGGTGGATGCCGAGGGAGCCCCCACCGGCCGCTACGAGTGGATCGTCGCGTCCGAGTCGCTGGTGCTGGAGAACGGCGGCTTCGAGGTCGTCCGCGACGTCGAGCCCGGCGAGGCCGTGTTCATCGACGTCGAGGGCAACCTTCACACCCAGCAGTGCGCGACGAACCCGCAGCTGGTCCCGTGCTCGTTCGAGTACGTCTACCTCGCCCGTCCCGACTCGATCATGAACGGCATCTCGGTGTACGAGGCGCGGCTGCGGATGGGGGAGCGCCTGGCCGACACGATCGCGAAGTACACCCCCGCCGGCACGATCGACGTCGTCATGCCCATCCCCGACAGCTCGCGACCGGCGGCCATGCAGGTTGCGCGCAAGCTCGGCATCGAATACCGCGAGGGCTTCTACAAGAACCGCTACGTCGGTCGCACGTTCATCATGCCCGGCCAGGCGGTGCGCAAGAAGAGCGTGCGGCAGAAGCTCAACGCGATGTCGAGCGAGTTCAAGGGCAAGAACGTGCTGCTCATCGACGACTCGATCGTGCGCGGGACGACGTCCAAGGAGATCATCCAGATGGCCCGGGATGCCGGGGCCAAGACGGTCACGTTCGCCTCAGCCGCCCCGCCGGTGCGCTACCCGCACGTCTACGGCATCAACATGCCCTCGCGTCACGAACTCGTCGCGCACGGCCGCACGATCCCCGAGATCGCCGAAGAACTCGGTGCCGACTACATGGTCTATCAGGAGATCGACGACCTGAAGGCCGCGATCCTCGAGGGCTCGACCGACGTCCAGGACCTCGACATGAGCTGCTTCGACGGGCGCTACATCACCGGCACCGTCTCGGACGAGTACCTCGCCTGGGTCGAAGGCACGCAGGAGAGCTGACCCTTCCCCGCGCGCCCTAGGGTGGATCGGGTGACCGATCCCCGCCCCCGCTCCCTCTGGCGGGGACGGCTCCTCGCGCTCGTCGGCGTCGTGCTCGTCGCGTTCTCCCTGCGTTCGGCCGTCGCCGCGCTGTCGCCGATCATCTCGGAGGTGCAGGCCGACTTCGCCGTGCCGACGTGGGTTGTGGGTCTCATCGGCACCGCGCCACCGGTCTGCTTCGCCGTCTTCGGCATCGTGACTCCGACCCTCGAGCGCCGGTTCGGGCTGGAACGGCTGGCGGCGGCATCCATGCTCATCGTCACCGCCGCCCTCATCACGCGTTCCCTCGCGGGGGATGCGGCCACGCTGCTGCTGGCGACGACGGTTCTGTTCGCCGCCGTGGGCGTGGGCAACGTCGTCCTGCCGCCGTTGATCAAGACCTACTTCCCCGACCGCGTGGGCACGATGACTGCGCTGTACTCCGCTCTTCTCGCGATGGCCGCGTTCGTACCGCCGCTGGTGGCGGTGCCGGTCGCGGATGCTGCGGGCTGGCGGTTTTCGCTGGGCATGTGGGCGATCCTCGCGCTTCTGGCGGTCGTGCCCTGGGTGACGCTGGTGGCGCGCGCGAACGTCGCCCGCGCGCAGGCGCCCGTCACCGTGGATCTCGACGCCCCCGCGCCCGGGGTGTTGGGACGTCTGCCTCGGCTGGCGCTCGCGTGGGCGCTGGCCGGGACATTCGGCATCTCCGCGGCGAGCGTCTACGCGTGCTTCGCCTGGCTGCCGGTCGTTCTCGTCGACATCGCCGGCGTCTCGCACGCCGAGGCCGGCGCGCTGCTGTCACTGTTCGGTGCGATGGGCTTGCCGTGGTCGATCATCGTGCCGATCCTGATCACCCGGTCGCGTCGGGTCGGCGTCGTGTACGCCGCCGCTCTGATCGCGGGGCTGACGGGGGTGGCCGGAATGCTGATCGCGCCCGCCGCGGCCACGATCCTCTGGGTCGTGCTGCTCGGTACCCCTCAGGCGTTGTTCCCGGCGGTACTGGTGCTCATCCAGCTGCGCTCGCGCACGCACGAGGGCTCCGTAGCGCTCAGCGGCTTCGCGCAGAGCGTCGGCTACGGCATCGCCGCGCTGTTCCCGCTCATGTTCGCCGTCGTCCACGAGCTGACCGGACAGTGGCAACCGGTGCTCATCGTCTTCGGCTTGCTGTTTCTCGCGACGATCCCCACCGGCCTGATCGTGACGAGACCGCGCACGATCGAGGACGAGTGGGAACACCGTCACGGAACGTGGTGAGCGCCTCTCAGCGCGCGAGCGAGTCCCGACGCGTCAGGCTGTCTCCAGCTCGTCCTCGTCGTCGGCATACTGATCGGCCCACTTGTCGACGTACGGGTCTTCCTCGTGGTGTCCGAGCTCCTTTTCGAGCGCGGAGTAGTTCACGTTGTAGGTGTCGTACTTCAGCTCGCGAGCGATTTTTGTGTGCTTCGCTTTCTGACGGCCACGCCCCATGCGAGACCCCCTCATTTCTGAGTCACGGACGATGCGGGTTTCCCGCATTTCGCCCGGCGCATTCACGATGCGATTGACGATCCGGCTTCCTGCCGGGAAGAGTAGCATTCAGAATAACACGGTGCCCCCGGCGCCTCGCGGTGCGGGGGAGGACGGGGAGTGTCGCATGGCCGAGACAGACGAGAGCCCGGTGCCTCAGCGAGCGGTGATCGTCGGCGTCATTCCCGACCAGCCGGCTCGCGTGCTCAAAGAAGCAGCCCGGTACGCGAAGCTCTTCTCGGCGCCCTTGATCGTCGCCCACGTCGACGTCACGCGCTTCGTCACGTACGAGGATCCGGACGGCTATATGCACACCGCGCCGATCGACATCGACCTCGCCATCGGAGAGGCCCAGCTGAGTGCGGTCACCAGTGCCGCGGCATCCGTCCTCGACGGCTCGGGCGTCGACTGGAGCGTCACCCAGCTCGTCGGCGACCCGGCTCTGGCGATCAAGCACCTCGCCGAGAAGGCTCAGGCGCGCCTGATCGTCGTCGGCACGCGCCGTCGCGGGTTCGGCGAGTCGGTACGCGAGTTCTTCACGGGGTCGGTCGCCGCTCGTCTCGCCCACCGCCAGTCACGCCCGATCCTCGTCGTCCCCCTGGAAGACCCGGTGGGCGACGACGAGGACCTCTGGCCCGCGCCGTAGCCCCCTCCCCCCTCCCCGCGAGCCGCTACGAACTCGCCGAGCCGCCATCTTTTGACACGCCGGAATGTGGCGGATCGGCGGAAAGATAGCGGCTCGGCGGAGAAGGCGAGAGCGGACGGGCCCGTGCGTCAGCGGAGTGCGCGGGTCAGGGCGGCCAGGGTGTCGTCCAGCGCGCGCGACAGGTCGTCGACGACGTCGGCCGCGAGTTGTCCGCCGTGGGCCAGATGCGTGCGCAGGTCGGCCCGCACGGTCGCGCGGAACTCGGCGACGATCGCCTCGGCGCGTCTCATCTGCTCTCGCGACGACTGCCGCGCCTCGTCCCCCCCCGACGCGGATGCCGAGGCGCGTGCGCCGGTGCGGTCACGGTCGGCGTTGTCTCGTTCCGACTGCGCCGAAGCGGCGAGATCGGCGCGGAGGCTCTTCATCGCCTCGCGGACGCTGCCGCGGACCTCGTCGGCGATCAGCCGCACGCTGTCGGCAAGCCCCGCCTCGATCCCCTCGAGCTCGTGGGCGCGAGCGGCCACCTCGGCGCGCCCCGCCTCGGTGATCGCGTAGACGGTCTTGCGGCCGTCCACGGTCTTGGTGACCAGGCCCTCCTCCTCGAGCTTCGACAGCCGCGGATAGATGGTGCCGGCGCTGGGCGTATAGGTTCCGCCGGTGCGATCTGACAACGCCTGCATCAAGTCGTAACCGTGGCGCGGCGACTCGTCGAGCAGGTTCAGCAGGTAGAGGCGCAGATCGCCGTGCGAGAAGACGGGAGGCATGCTCAGTTCTCCTCGGCGGTCGCGGATGCCGCGGCATCCGGAGCGGCCGGCGAGCGGCGCAGCACCGTGACGTCGCCCGAGACCGAATTGGCGCGCACGTCGGCGAAGCTGCCGCTGAGCTCCCCGACGGAGTCGACGTAGTTCGAGGGCCCAGAGCTCGAGCGCTTGACGCCGTCGACCATGAGCCGCCCGCTGACGCTGCGCAGCACGAAGTTGGCCGGGTGGCCCTCGTCGAGACGCACGGTCGCGTCGCCCGACACGGTGTTGAGGCTGACCAGGTCGACCCGATCGGTCGAGTCGACGAGCATGCCGCCCGAGACGGTGTCGATCGTCGCCTTGCGGATGCTGCCGGTGGCCGCCACATCACCGGACACCGAGTTGGCGCTGAGTGCGCCGTCGAGGCCGCGGATCTGCACGTCGCCCGAGACGGCGTTGACCGACAGGTCGCCGGTGAGGCCGTCGACGATGATGTCGCCGGAGACGGTGTTCAGGCGCGCGCCCGAGGCGAGGCCCGACACGAGCGCGCTCGCGGAGACGACGCCGAGGGTCAGCAGGATGCCGCGGGGGACCGCGACGCTGATCTCCGCCTTGGGGCCGCCGGAGCCGAAGTTGCGGAACACCTCGAGGAAGTTGTCCCAGCGCAGCTGTGGGTGATCGATCTCCACCACGTCGCCGGAGGCCTCGATGCGGAGGTCTTTGATGGTGACGGCATGCACTTCGATGCGGACGCCGGGCTCATCGTGCGCGACGACATCGATCTGGCCGCCGACGAGGCCCACCTTCAGCTTGCGGATGTCTTCGAGGTCGATCACCCGGGTCTCGCCCGGCTTGATGAGCCACTTCTCCAGAGTCATGGTGTTCTCCTGACACGAGGCGATTCGAGATATATCGCGTTGAACCAACGATAACACGATATATCTCGACTTACCAGTGCGCGCCGACTCCCGGGTTCGTCCGTCCCTTGTTGACGCTGACGGGCGGCGTCACCGACAACAAGGGACGGACGACGCGAGCGATTCGTGGGCCGCAACGCAGACGCGCCGGCCCACCGTGAGGTGAGCCGGCGCGTTGTCCGGTTGAGCGGCGTCGCTACGCGCGACCGCCGCGAACGAGTCGCAGCAGGAACGCGATGATCGCGATCACGGCAACGATCAGGGCGACCCACAGCAGCCAGTTCAGGGCGGCGTTCATGCCGCCGACGATCGCGAGGACGATCGCGACGACGATGATGATGATCAGAGCGAGATTCATGTGATTGCTCCATTCTCGAGGGACTCCATGACCCCCTGAAACTAGCCGTGTTCCGAGGGGCGGACACCCCCCTTGCCGCAGCCCCCGAAACTGCGATAGGGACGGATGCATGCCCCAGAACGGAACATCTCCTTCGCTCAAGGATCCCGAGCTCTACGAGGAGCTGCGCGCGGACGGCGCGTCGAAGCAGAAGGCCGCCCGCATCTCCAACGCCGCCGCGCGGGACGGCCGTGAAGCCGTGGGGCGACGGGGCGGCGCGTCCGGCTCATACGAGGACTGGACGGTCGCCGAGCTGCGTGCCCGTGCGAAGCAGCTCGGCATCCGCGGATACTCCGGGGCGCGCAAGGCGGAGCTCATCGACATGCTCCGAGACTCCTGACGTGCCGCGCCTTCGCCGCGTCCGCCCCGGACGCGACCTCGGCTACCGGCGCCTGCGGTCCGGTTCGGGATTCCGATACGTGGATGCCGACGGGGCCGCTCTCCCCGCCGCGGAGCGTGAACGCGTCGTCGCGCTCGTCATCCCGCCCGCCTGGAACGACGTCTGGATCTGTGCCGCCGCGAACGGGCACGTCCAGGCCACCGGCGTCGACGAGGCCGGACGGATGCAGTACCTCTATCACCCGGACTGGTCGACGACCCGCGACAAGGGCAAGTACGCACGGGCGCTGCAGCTCGCCGAGTGCCTCCCACGCGCCCGGGGCCGCATCACCGCGTCGCTCCGCCGCGACGGCCTCGACCGCGAGCGGGTGCTGGCGACCGCGTTCCGGCTGCTCGATCAGGCGGCACCTCGAGTGGGCAGCGAGCGCTACTTCACGGCGCACGGCAGCCGCGGTCTCACCACGCTGCAGCGGCGGGATGCCGCCGTCAGCGGCACGGTCACGAGCCTGCGCTTTCCGGGCAAGAGCGGCAAGCGGCAGAGCCTCGAGGTGGATGACGAGGACCTCGCCGTCGTCGTCGAGCTGCTCGCGTCGGGCCGACCGGCCGCACCGCTGCTGGCGTATGTGCGTGGCCGACGCCGCGTTGCGCTCACCCCGCGGGATGTCAACGTGTACGTCCGCACGATGACCGGCGGCAGCTTCACCGCGAAGGACTTCCGCACGCTCCGCGGCACCATTCTCGCCGCCGACGCCCTGGCGCGCATCGGGACCACCGCGACCAAGACCGACCGCAAGCGCGCCGAGGTGCTGGCCATCAAGGCGGCGGCCGCGGGTCTGGGCAACACGCCGACGGTGGCCAAGAGCTCCTACATCGACCCCCGCGTGTTCGCGCGGTATCGACGCGGCGAGCTGTTGGACACGACCGTTTCGCCGGAATCGGCGATCCGTGCGCTGCTGTCCCCGTAAGGCGACGCTAGTCTGCGGACGTGACTCGTCCTCGCTGGTTCTCGCCGGTCGCCCTCGTGCTGGTGATCCTCGGCGGAATGATCGGTGTCGCGATCCGCGCTGTCGTGGTGGTGCCCCTGGGCGCTGCGAACCCGCATCCGCTCGTGGTGCCGGCCGTCACACTCGTGATCAACCTCGTCGGTTCGCTGCTGCTCGGCGTCATCGTGGGCTGGCTCGCCGACCGGCATCCCCGCGCCCGCCTCTTCCTCGGTACGGGAGTCATGGGCGGCTTCACGACGTACAGCGCCTTCGCCGTGCAGGCGCTGTCGACCTCCAGCGCCTCGCCCTATGTCGGCATCATCCTCGTCGTGGTCTCGCTGTTCGGCGGTGTCTTCGCGGCCGTCGTCGGTCTTGCCTTCGGACGACGGATCGCCGATCGGCCGGGCGAGATCGAACAGCCGGAGGATGCCGAATGAACCCGTTCGAGATGGCAGCGCTCGTCGTCGGCGGCGGGCTCGGCGCCGGCGCGCGGTATGTGATGGATGCCGCGATCATGCGCGGGCGATCCGGCGCCTTTCCGCTCGGCATCCTTCTCGTGAACGTCCTCGGGTCGTTCCTGCTGGGTCTGGTCACCGGTCTCGGACCGAACGTCTCGCCGGCGTGGGCCAGCATTCTCGGAGTGGGCGTGCTGGGCGGGTTCACGACGTTCAGCACCGTGTCCACCGAGACGGCTCTGCTGGCCGAGCGCGGACGCCGTGACTGGGCGTGGGTCAACCTCATCGGCACGCTCGTGCTCGCCCTCATCGCCGCCGCTGCCGGCCTCGTCATCGGCGAGCTCTTCCCGCGCTGAGCGCCGGCTGAGCGTCGGCACCCCTGGGTGTCGACTGTTCGGATTGTCGGGTTATCCCCCGGCTCCCGCCGCCGCCCGCCGCCGGTCCGCGTGCGAGAATGAGGCGGATACACGCGTGTATCGAACGCTTCGTCCGCGCCCGTCCGAGAGCAAGGGTCTTCTGTGTCGCACCTCGCCGTCCTGAGCCTGAAGAACCGGGCGCTGATCGCCCTCATCACGATCGTCGCGGCCATCTTCGGCGGCCTCGCCCTCACGAGCCTCAAGCAGGAGCTCATCCCCTCGGTCGAGTTCCCGCAGCTCTCGATCCTTTCGACGTACCCCGGTGCGTCGCCCGATGTGGTCAACAATGACGTGTCGACGCCCATCGAGACGGCGATCCAGGGCATTCCCGGCCTCGAGTCGACCACGGCGACGAGCACGACGAACGCCTCGATCATCCAGGCGTCCTTCACCTACGGCACCGACCTGGCGACCGCGGAGCAGAAGATCCTGCAGGCGATCAACCGCATCAAGTCGACGCTGCCCACCGGCGTCGAACCCAATGTGGTCTCCTTCTCGATCGACGACCTGCCGGTCATCGCGCTCGCCGTCACCGGCTACGGCGACGAGAAGACGATCCAGGCGCAGCTGCAGGCCACGACGATCCCCGATCTCGAAGACGTCAAGGGCGTCAGCGCCGCCACGATCGTCGGCGGCCAGGGCCAGCGGGTCACGATCACCCCGGACCAGGCGAAGCTCGCCGCCGCCGGCTTCACCCAGAACGCGCTCACCGACGCCCTCAAGCAGAACGGTGTGCTCTTTCCCGGCGGCACCGTCACCGAGGGCGACCAGACCCTCACGGTGCAAACCGGCAGCAAGCTCACCTCGGTCGATCAGATCTCCGCCCTGCCGCTCGTGCCCACCTCGGCGGCCCAGTTCGAGGGGGCGGCCAAGAACGGTCCGCTGAAGATCGGCGACGTGGCCACCGTGGCGCTCGCGCAGGACCCGGTGACCTCGATCTCGCGCGTGAACGGCGAGCCCGCACTCACCATCTCCATCACGAAGCTCCCAGCCGCCAACACCGTCGACGTCAGCCGCGCCGTCACCGCTCTCCTGCCGAAGCTGCAGAGCGACATCGGCGGCGATGCCCGCTTCAGTGTCGTCTTCGACCAGGCTCCCTTCATCGAGCAGTCGATCGAGTCGCTGGCCCAGGAGGGGCTGCTGGGCCTCGTCTTCGCCGTGCTCGTGATCCTTCTCTTCCTGCTGTCGGTGCGCTCGACGCTCGTGACCGCGATCTCCATCCCGACCAGCGTCCTCATCACGTTCGTCGGCATCCAGGCGTTCGGCTACTCGCTGAACATCTTGACCCTGGGTGCCCTCACGATCGCGATCGGCCGCGTCGTCGACGACTCCATCGTGGTCATCGAGAACATCAAACGTCACTACGTCGAAGGTGCCGACAAGCTCTCGTCGATCCTGCTCGCCGTCCGTGAGGTCGCCGCCGCGATCACGGCGTCGACGATCACCACCGTCGCGGTGTTCCTGCCGATCGCGTTCGTGGGCGACGTGACCGGCGAGCTGTTCCGGCCGTTCGCGATGACGGTGACGATCGCGATGGCGGCGTCGCTGTTCGTGGCGCTGACGATCGTTCCCGTGCTCGCGTACTGGTTCCTGCGACCCGGCAAGCCGGTGCGCGACGCCGAGGGCAACCAGGTCGACCCGGAAGACCCCGCGGCGCCCCCCTCGCGCCTGCAGCGTGCCTATCTGCCGATCCTCGGCTGGACCCTGAAGCATTCGTGGGTGACGCTGCTGGTGGCCGTTCTCGTGCTCGGTGGCACGATCGCCGCGGCGCCGTTCATGAAGACGAACTTCCTCGGCGACAGCGGACAGAACACGTTCACCATCACGCAGCAGGTTGGACAGGCCCCCAGCCTCGACGCCGAGGATGCCGCCGCGAAGAAGGTCGAGACCGCGCTGAAGGGCGTGGCCGGCATCACCACGGTGCAGACCTCGATCGGATCGAGCGGTTCGGCCGTGCGCGATGCGTTCCGCGGCGGCAGCACCGGCATCACCTACTCGGTGACCACCGACACGTCGGCCGATCAGGTGACCGTGCGCAATGACGTGGAGCAGGCGCTCGCCGACCTCACCGATGTCGGCACCGTCACCGTCTCGTCCGGCCAGGGCGGCTTCGGCTCCAGCAACGTGGAGGTCGACGTGACGGCGCCGTCGGCCGACGCGCTGCAGACCGCGACCGACGCGGTCGTCACCGGTCTGCAGGGCAAGAACGGCATCGGCCAGGTCACCTCGAACCTCTCGGCATCCCTCCCCTTCGTCGCCGTCACGGTCGACCGCGCCAAGGCCGCGCAGCTGGGGCTGTCGGAGGTCGCCGTCGGCGGACTCGTCTCGAACACGATGCAGCCGCGCCAGATCGGATCGGTCGAGATCGACGGCACATCGCTGACCGTCTACCTGCAGTCGTCGTCGGTGCCGAAGACGATCGACGAGCTCAAGGGACTGCAGATCGCCTCGGCGAACGGGCTCGTCCGCCTCGATCAGGTCGCGACCGTCGAGCAGAGCAAGGGCCCGACCTCGATCACGACGCAGCGCGGTCAGCGCACCGCGACGGTGACGGTGACCCCGTCGACGGACGACCTGAACACCGCCTCGGCGAGCGTGCGCACG
>NZ_MKRU01000090.1:50205-58702 GCF_001897985.1 Microbacterium sp. 69-7
GCCGACCGGCGCGGCCGCGAAGGTCGGCGGTGTGGTGACGCAGCAGTCCGATGCGTTCGGTCAGCTGGGCCTCGCGATGCTCGCCGCCATCCTCATCGTCTACATCGTGATGGTCGCAACGTTCAAGTCGCTGCGCCAGCCGCTCTTGCTGCTGGTGTCGGTGCCGTTCGCGGCGACCGGGGCGATCCTGTTGCAGATCGCGACCGGTGTGCCGCTCGGGGTCGCCTCGCTGATCGGCGTGCTGATGCTGATCGGCATCGTCGTCACGAATGCGATCGTTCTCGTCGACCTCGTCAACCAGTACCGCGAGAAGGGGCTCAGCACCCATGACGCGACCGTCGCGGGCGGCTCGCGACGACTGCGCCCGATCCTGATGACGGCGCTGGCGACGATCTTCGCCCTCACGCCGATGGCGCTCGGCATCACCGGCCACGGCGGTTTCATCTCGCAGCCCCTCGCGATCGTCGTGATCGGCGGACTGGTTTCCTCGACCGTGCTGACGCTGCTCGTGCTGCCGACGCTCTACAACCTCGTCGAGGGTGCGCGCGAGCGTCGGGCGGCGCGGCGGGCGGGCGCTGGCGGTGGCCGCAAGGCGGCTGCGGATGCCGACGCAGGCCCCGTCGCCCCGGCATCCGGTGCCGCCGCGCTGCACCCGCGCCGCGACCTGCGTGGCAAGTAGTCAGCTGCGCGGATCGGTCTGATCGGCGACGACCATGAAGCGGATGAAGACGGCGAGCCAGCCGAAGATCAGCGCGAACACGATGATCTCGAAGGCCGTCAGCCCGAAGTAGCCCGTGGCGAACAGCGCGATCGAGACGAGGAGACCGGCGAGGAACGCCCACGACGCGAGGAAGTAGGCGCGCGGCATCCGCCGCACGATCCACGGGCCGCCGACGAGGAGCAGCAGGAACATCAGAGCCATCCCCGACGCCGACAGGTTGTGCAGCAGCATGTTGACGTTGACGGGGAAGATGCCGACGCAGGCCAGCATGACGCCCATGATCGCGAGCGCTGTGCCGACGACACGGATGCCGCGTGGCCCAGCGCGGCGAGGTCGTGGGAGACGTACAGCGTGAAGGTCGTCACGAGCAGGCCTCCGGCGATGAGCGTGCCGTTGAAGAGGAAGCTCGACATGTCGCCGAACGTGCCCAGCTGGCTGAAGTGGTACGTCCACCACATCGGGTCGGAGGTCGTGATCATGGCTGCCAGCGTCCCGATCCCGATGAAGGTGACGAGCAGCGTCGTGAGACGCTGGGTCGTCATCCGCGAGGCGGAGAGGTAGCTCAGCCAGCCCGACAGCCCCGTCGCCGTCGCGGCCAGCACCGTCGTCCAGAACGCGGTGAGCTCGACGTCGATGAAGGCCCGCGAGAGCACCGCGAACAGGGCGACCGTCCCGATCATGGCGAGGGCGCCGTGCGCGATGACGACGGATGCCGTCGACACCACGTAGCGCCAGCTCGCGATCCTGCGCCGCCACTCCTGGCCGTCGGTCGTGCGGCGCGCCAGTATCCGAGCGCGGAGCTGACGGCCGCCGCCAGGCCTGCCCCGGCGGCGGCCCAGCCGGCGATGCTCGCATCGCCCCAGAGGCGCACACCGACGCCGAGCGGCCCGATGATGAGCCCGACGACGCCGCCAAGAACGGCGGCGATCGCCGCGGCGAGGAGGGCCTCCGCCTCGACGCGCAACGACGGCGCCGGGGCGCGATCGGCCTCGGCCTCGGCCGGAAGTCGGGCGGGTTCGGCTGCGGTCATGGCGTCAGTGCAGGGGCCCGCCGACGAGGCGTCGCGGGAGGCGACCGGCGCTCTCACAGGTGGACCGAGTACAGTGGTGCGGTCGGCTCTGGACACCGCACTGTGGTGCGGGTGGGTTTGTGAGTCCAAGGGGCCGATGGTGAGCGTCGATCGACGCGCATGAACCATCACTGTTGAATGGCCCCCGGACCACCGGGTTGCCCGCCGCCCCGATCCGTCCGACCTCCTGGTCGCCCCGGCTCTCGCTGCGCGGCGGCGCTGTTCTCGCGCGAGAAAACCCAGGAAGAACACCATGCCCAAGAGCAAGAAGCCGGCCGGCGGCCGCGCCCAGAACTTCGAGCCCCGCTACGGGTCGAAGACCAGCTACCAAGACGCCAAGCGTCGCCCCGGCCAGTCGTCCGCCGGTAAGCCCGGCAGCAAAAGCCCGAGTCACCGCGGCTACCGCGCCGCCGAGGCGACCGACGCGGCATCCGCCCCGAAGCAACGCTGGAGCGCGCAGGAGCGCGCCGGACGCGACGAGGCTCGCGGCATCCGCTCGCGCGCCAACGGCGAACGCCCGCGTCGCGACGACCGCGACGGCTTCCGCCCCGCGCGCGACGAGCGTCCGGCTCGTTCGTTCGATGACCGCCCGCGTCGCGATGACCGCCCGCGTCGCGATGACCGTCCGGCCCGTTCGTTCGACGGCCCCCGTCGTGATGACCGCCCGGCTCGCTCGTTCGACGGCCGCGGCCGCAACTCCTCCGCGTCGGGCGCGGAGCGCCGCGAGCGGCCTGCTTTCGGCTCTCGGGACGCGGATCGGAGGAGCTACGACCGTCCGGCCCGTGACGACCGTCCGGCTCGTTCGTTCGATGACCGCCCGCGTCGCGATGACCGCGGCGGTTACGTTCGCAACTCCGGAGAATCGGCGCGCGGCGGTCGTGATGGCGCCCGTGTGCCCCGTGAAGGCCGCGATTTCCGGAGTACTGATCGTCCGGCTCGCTCGTTCGATGACCGCCCGCGTCGCGATGACCGTCCGGCTCGCTCGTTCGACGACCGCGGCCGCAACTCCTCCGCGTCGGGCGCGGAGCGCCGCGAGCGGCCTGCTTTCGGCTCTCGGGACGCGGATCGGAGGAGTTACGACCGTCCGGCACGTGACGACCGTCCTGCCCGTGACGACCGCCCGCGTCGTGACGACCGTCCCGTCCGCACTGCCGGCGGCAACCGCTCCGACTGGAACTCCGACGCGAAGGATGCCGCGGCACGCAAAGCCTACGAGGAGCACGCCGACGTCGTGCACGAGAAGCTGCAGGCGCAGGCCGTGCAAGCCGAAGAGGTCGCGGACGTGAGCTTCTCGAGCCTCGGCCTCGGCGACAACATCGTGCGGACCCTCGCCGAGCTCGGCGCCGCGGCGCCGTTCCCGATCCAGGCCGCCACGATCGCGCCGATCCTGGGGGGCAAGGACGTGCTCGCCCGCGGCCGCACCGGCTCGGGCAAGACCATCGCGTTCGGCGCTCCACTCGTCGAGGCGGTGCTGCGCAGCCAGGCCGGCAAGCGCCGTGCGTTCGGGCGCAGCCCGAAGGCGCTGATCCTCGCCCCGACCCGCGAGCTCGCGCTGCAGATCGACCGCACCATCCAGCCGATCGCCCGTAGCGTCGGCCTCTTCACGACGCAGATCTATGGCGGCGTGCCCGCCGGGCGCCAGGTCGGGGCCCTGAAGAAGGGTGTCGACATCATCATCGGCACCCCCGGACGTATCGAAGACCTGCAGAACCAGGGCAAGCTCGACCTCTCCGAGGTCGGAATCGTCGTGCTCGACGAAGCCGATCACATGAGCGAGCTGGGCTTCCTCGAGCCGATGCAGCGGATCCTCCGGCTCGTCGACCCCGACGCGCAGAAGCTCCTGTTCTCGGCAACACTCGACCGCGAGGTCGCGGCCCTCGTCGATGAGTTCCTCGTCGACCCGGCCGTCTACGAGGTGGCCGGCGAAGACCAGGACTCCGGCACGATCGACCACCGCGTGCTCGTGATCGATCACCGTGACAAGGCGGAGATCCTCACCTCGCTCGTCGACCGCGCCGGCAAGACCCTCGTGTTCGCTCGCACCCGTGCCTACGCCGAGATGCTCGCCGAGCAGTTCGACGATGCCGGCATCCACGCCGTCGCCCTCCACGGCGACCTGAACCAGGCCAAGCGCACGCGCAACCTCGAGCGCCTCACGTCCGGTCGGGTCAGCGTGCTGGTCGCCACGGATGTCGCCGCCCGCGGCATCCACGTCGACGACATCGACCTGGTCGTCCAGGCCGATGCCCCCGACGAGTACAAGACCTACCTGCACCGCTCCGGCCGCACCGGCCGCGCGGGCCGCGTCGGCACGGTCGTGACGCTCATCCCCCGCCAGCGCCGCCGTCGCATGACGGAGATGCTCGACCGCGCCGAGATCGACGCGCCGTTCGAGGACGCCCGCCCGGGCGACGACGTGATCGAGGAGATCTCGGGCCGTCAGGCCGCGCACGTCGACCGCTGAGTCGCGCTTTCCGGAGGGCCGTGGCGTTCGCGCCGCGGCCCCTCCGCCGTCCCGGCGGACGCAACCATGCCGCGATAGGCTGACCGGGTGATCCGCTGGTCCCGGGTGATTCTTCTCGCCGCGTCCGTCGTTGTTCTGAGTGGCTGTGCGGCATCGACGATCCCTGCGCCGACGACGGCCGCGCCGACGCGCTCGGTCTCACCCCAAGCATCGTCTTCCGTTGCGACACCATCCGCGACCACTTCGCCGTCGGCGGTCGTCGTGAACATCCCGAACTCCTGCGATGCGCTCGCGACTGTCGACGCCGTATCGGCAGCGATGGGAAAGACGTGGGTTGCTGCTTCCCAGGAGCCGACGCTCGAGAGCATCATCCCGGGCCCGCAGGCGCGGTCGGCGGCTACCGAGGCGACAGCGAAGCTGCAATGCCTGTGGTGGCCGGAGCTGGCAACTGAGGCCTATGTTGCGTTGGGTGTCTATCGGCTCTCAGATTCGGCGGCGACGAGCCTGCTCTCTTCGCTGCGGTCGACTCCCGAGTACAACAGTGTCGACCCTGGGATTCCTGGGGCGGTCGCTTTCTCTTACGAGGACCGCGGAGGAGAGTTCTTGACGTCCACCGTCTACGTCTTCGTCGGAGATTCGTGGTTCGCAGGAGGCTCACTCGGACCGGCCGCGCGGATTGTGCCGCTGGTTTTGGACGCCGCGAAGCGCAGTATCGGCTGATCGTCCGGTCAGAACAGCATCGCGGGGGCGGATGCCGATGATGCCGATGATGCCGCCGCCCGGGCGGTCGTCCGTACCGGGCCCGGCCGTGCGGGCCGCGTCTCGACCTCGTCTTCGGGACCACCGGTGAGCCGGTGCCGTCGCAGCAGCGGGCGCACGCGAGCCGCGAGCCACTTCCGGTATCCGGCGGGCGCGTAGACCGTGGCGCCGGGGTAGAGCCCGCGATACGCGGGCACGAGTCCCGGGTGCTCGCGCTCCAGCCACTGCCAGAACCACTCCCGGGCACCGGGACGCAGGTGCAGTGCTCCGAAGACGACACGAACCGCTCCGGATGCCGCGATGCGCGCAAGCGTGTCGTCGAGCACCGCCACGGAGTCGGTCAGATGCGGCACGATCGGCATGAGGAACACGGTCACGGCGAATCCGGCTTCGGTCGCCGCCCGCACGGTGTCCAGCCGTGCCTGGAACGTGGGTGCTCCGGCTTCGAGGGTCTGCCGCAACTGCTCGTCGGGCATGGCGATCGACATCGCGAGGTGGACGGACACTCGACGTCGCGCCTCCGCGAGCAGCGGAAGATCGCGCCGCAGCAGCGTGCCCTTGGTGAGCACCGAGAACGGCGTGCCGCTGGCCGCGAGGGCGTCGATGATCTCGGGCATGAGCCGGTAGCGCCCCTCCGCCCGCTGATACGGGTCGGTGTTGGTGCCGAGCGCGACCGGCTCGTGCTGCCACGACGGTGCGGCCAGCTCGCGTCGCAGCACCTCGGCCACGTTGACCTTCACGACGATCTGCTCGTCGAAATCGCGCCCGGCGTCGAGGTCGAGGTAGGGGTGGGTGCCCCTCGCGAAGCAGTACGAGCAGGCGTGGCTGCACCCGCGGTAGGGGTTGACGGTCCAGTCGAACGGCATCGCGGATGCCGAGGGCACATGGTTCAGCGCCGACTTCGCCGCCACCTCGTGGAAGGTCATGCCCGCGAACTCCGGGGTCGTGACGGTGCGGACCAGACCGTCGAGGCGCTCCATGCCGGGCAGGGCAGCGGCATCCGCCGCATCGATACTCTGTCCACGCCACCGCATGTCGTACATTCGAACAGAGATGCGACAAATGCGCAATGTGCAGGCGCCGCACGGGCTCGGCGGGCAGAATGGGCGGGTGCCGCACCCCGAGCAGCCGATCAGTCGCCGCGCCGCGCGCGCCGCCGTTGCGCCCCCGCGCGCCCGCGGAGCGTTGATGTCGAAGGTGCCGCCGCGGGTGCGGTGGACGGCGTTCGCGATCGCCTTCTGGGCTGTGGCGGCGATCTTCGCCGTCTCGGCGTTCTCCCTCAGCGGCGCCCGCGGTCCGGGTGGCGCCGCGTCCGTGGCCACATCGAACGCGGCGGCGGCCGCTGTCGCGCTGCCCGGTGGAGCGGATGCGACGGCGGCACCCGCCACAGGGCTGCCGGTTCCCGCTCAGACCGGCGCGGCGGCACGGTGCGACGATCCCGCTGTGGTCACCGCGCTCGCCGCCGGCAAGGACGAAGACGTCGTCACCGCCTTCGGTGGCGGCGCGGCCTTCCGCGGCGCCGTCGTCGACGGCGTCGCACCCTGTGTCGATCTCGGCGACCCGCACCGGCTCTGGGTCGTCGTCGACAAGAAGCGTCCCCTCAACCCGCTGGATGTCGAGCCCACCGAGCTGGTCGCCCCCGCCGACATGCAGCGCACGGTCGACGGCCGGCTGCAGCCGGCGGCTGCCGAGGCGCTGACGGCTCTCGTGGCCGCCGCCGCTCAGGAGGGTGTCGGTGCGATCGGTCTGAACAGTGCGTACCGGTCGTTCGCATCTCAGACGCGCACGTACAACGGTTACGTGAACTCGCTCGGCCGCGACGCGGCGGACCAGCAGAGCGCCCGCCCCGGTTTCAGTGAGCACCAGACGGGGCTGGCCACCGATGTCGCCGCCTGCGACAGCGGATGCGGCGCCATCGAATCGTTCGGCGGCACGCGTCAGGGCGCCTGGGTCGCCGCGAATGCGTGGCGGTTCGGCTACATCGTGCGCTACGAGAGCGGCTACACCGACATCACGGGTTACGAGGCCGAGCCCTGGCATCTGCGCTACATCGGCCCCGAGCTCGCCAAGGCGTACCACGACGGCGGGTTCCACGCGCTGGAGGATTTCTTCGGTCTTCCTGCCGCGCCCGGCTACTGAATCCCGCTCGTCGCGCTAGCGGTGAAACCCAGTACCATGGATGCTGAGATGCAATGCCATCGGCATTCGGGGTCCTTCCCGCGGCATCCGGCAGATTCCACACTCGAGGACGAGAGGACGGGCGCACCATGGAGCGCGAGATCTACGACGAGGACCACGAGGCGTTCCGCGACGTCGTGAAGGAGTTCCTCAAGCGCTTCGCCACCGAAGAGAAGCGCAAGCAGTGGGAGGCGGACGGCGAGATCGACCGCGCCACAATGCTCGCCGCCGGCGAGGCCGGCATCATCGGTTTGAGCGTTCCCGAGGAGTTCGGTGGCGCCGGCATGCTGCAGGACTATCGATTCCGCTCGATCGTCCTGGAGGAGACCATCGGCGCCGGGCAGGGGTCCCTGGCCGGTGCCTTCGGCATCCAGGACGACCTCGCCGTGCCGTACATCGTGCACATGGGGACGCAGGAGCAGAAGGAGAAGTGGCTGCCCGGCATGGCGACGGGCGAGATCCTCGGCGCGCTCGCGATGACGGAGCCCGGCGCCGGAAGCGACCTGCGCGGCATCAAGACGACCGCGAAGAAGGTCGACGGCGGCTATCTCGTCAACGGCGCGAAGACGTTCATCTCCTCGGGGAAGACCGCCGACATGGTGGTCACGTTCGTGAAGACCGGCGAGGGCAACCGCCCGGATGCCTTCAGCCTGCTCATCCTCGAAGACGGCATGGAGGGTTTCGACCACAGCAAGAAGCTCGAGAAGATGGGCTTCCACGGGTGGGACACCGCGGAGCTCAGCTTCACCGACGTGTTCGTCCCCGAGGCGAACCTCATCGGCGGCAAGGAGGGATTGGGCTTCATCCAGCTCATGATGAACCTTCCGCTCGAGCGTCTGTCGATCGGTGTCGCGGCTGCGGCTGCGGGCGAGGCCGCGTTCGCGTGGACGCGCGACTACGTGCTCAGCCGGGAGGCGTTCGGTGAGCGGATCGCCGACTTCCAGAACACGCGGTTCCTTCTCGCCGACATGGCCACGACGGTCGACGTCATGTGGACCTACAACGACCGCGCGATGATGCTCTACAAGGACAAGAAGCTCACCGCCGAGGAGGCGGCGAAGGTCAAGTTCTGGTCGACCGATCGCGAGGCGGAGCTGCTCGACATCGGCGTGCAGCTGCACGGAGGCTACGGGTACATCACCGAGTACCCCATCGCCCGCGCCTACCTCGACGCTCGCGTCCACCGCATCTACGGCGGCACGAACGAGATCATGCGCGACATCGTGTCGCGGCAGATCGTCGGCAAGCGCTGATCCGCCCGCGCCCGCTGATCCGCCCGCCCGCGCTCCCGCGGCATCCCTCCTCG
>NZ_MKRU01000090.1:58824-72777 GCF_001897985.1 Microbacterium sp. 69-7
CTGGCATCAGGAGCTGCTCGCATTCGAGCTCGGCGGCCGCGCGGTCGAGCACGCGCGCCACGTGCAGTTCGCGCCCCTGCGCGAGGGCGGCGAGTGGTTCCGTGCCGCGCCGGAACTCCGCGCGCACGCGGCAGCGCTCGCCGACGGCATCCCGCCCTGGCATCGCTATGCGCGCTGGGTCGCCGATGCTCTCCGCGGTGCGGTCAGCTGACAGACGGCGGAGCCCCGGGGAAGAGGGCGATCAGGATGGCGCCGCTCACCAGCCAGAACGTGACGACGAACACGGTGTCGCGCGCCCGCCACGGCACCCCGTGGCGCTCGGTGCGGTCGGTGTGGGCGCCGAAGGCGCGGGCATCCATCGACAGCGCGACGCGCTCCGCGTGGCGGATCGCGCCCGCGAGAAGCGGCACGAGATAGCCCCACCAGCGCGCGATCGCGGCGAACGGTCCGCGACCGCCGTGCGACCCGCGCACGCGATGCGCCTGTCTGATCACGTCGAGCTCGTGCCCGAACCGCGGCACGAAGCGGAAGGCCGCCAGCGCCGTGTAGCCGACCCGGTACGGCACGCGCAGCTGCTGCACGCTCGCCCGCACAAGGTCGGGGCCCGTGGTCGTCAGCCCCGCGATCAGCGCGAGCGCGACGATCGCGGCCAGTCGCAGCCCCGTCGCGAACCCGACCGCCAGGGCTCCACTGGTCCAGGTCCACGAGCCGACGTGCGCGAGCACCGTTCCGCCGACGCGAGCGGGGTCGGTCCAGAGGCTCATCGACGCTCCGATGACGACGGCCGCCGCGGGGAGTGCGACGAACAAGAGCAGCATGACCCGAGCGGTCAGTCGCGCACCGAGGAGCACGATGACGTAGGCGATCACGATGAAGGCCAGCGGGGTGGCGAGATCGCGGGTGAACACCAGCAGCACCATCGCGGGCAGCGGCGCCGCAAGCTTCGCCAGGGGATTGATGCGCTCCAGCGCACGCGCGTTCTCGCGGTCGGCGGTCGCCCACGGATCGGTGATCGCCGCGCTCACGGTGCCGTCTCCGGAGCAGGCAGGTCGGCGAGGCGCGTGACGCCGGCGAGAGAGGGATGCCGTGTCATCCCCGCGAATGCGCGTCGCAGCGGCGGCTGACGCAGACCCGCCGCGCGCACCAGGGCGTCGTCCGCGAAGACCGCGGCGGTCGCGGCATCCGCGACCACGCGTCCGTCGCCGATGATGATCGTGCGATGCGCATGTTCGGTGACCAGCTGCATGTCGTGGGTGACGACGAGGATCGTCGTGCCGTCGGCGCTCAGGCCCTCCAGCAGATCCATGAGCTCGTCGGCCCGCGCCCGATCCTGACCGAACGTGGGTTCGTCGAGGGCGAGCACGGGCGCACCGGCGACGAGAGCGGTGCCCACCGACAAGCGCCGCTTCTGCCCGCCGGAGAGCAGGAAGGGGTGCACGTCGGCTTTGCCGTCGAGGTCGAACCGGCGAAGCACATCGAAGGCCCGCTCGCGCACCTCGTTCTCGGCGAGCCGCTGCCGCCGCAGGCCGTGCGCCAGTTCGTCGAACACCGTGTGTGCGATGAACTGGTGCTCCGGATTCTGGAACACGAAGCCGATCCGCCGCGACAGCTCGCGCGGATCGCTGCGCGCGACGTCGATGCCGTCGAGCACCACCTGCCCCCGCGGCACCGGGACGACTCCCGCGAGCGACTGCAGCAGCGTGGTCTTTCCCGCGCCGTTCGCGCCGACGATGGCGACGAACTCGCCCGCCGCCACATTCAGGTCGATGCCGTGCAGGATCTCGCGACGACCCCGCAGAGTGCGCAGCCCGCGGACACGTATCAACGGCTCTGCGGAGGCGACCGGCGCCACATCGGCTGCGGAAGGGACGGATGCCGCGGGCGAGCCGGCCGGTGCGTCCGCCGCGTCGAGGGCGGTGCGCAGTCCGGTCGGGTCGAGCGGCAGAGGATCGAGCGTCCATCCCGCGGCGCGCAGACGCAGTGCGGCGAGGGTCGAGACGGGCAGCCAGACCCCCATCTCATGCAGCTCGGCGGCGCGGGCGCGCAGCACCTCGTCGACCGTGCCGTCGGCCATGGTGCGCCCGGTGCGGTCGAGCACGACGACCCGGTCGACGATGCCGACGACGGCGTCGAGGTTGTGCTCCACGAGCACGATCGCGCGATCACCGGCGGCGACCAGCGCGCCGAGCGTCGCGTAGACCTCCTCGACGCCCTGCGGGTCGAGGTTTGCCGTCGGCTCGTCGAGCACCAGCAGGGGTGAACCCATTGCCAGCGCGCAGGCGATCGCCAGGCGCTGGCGGCCGCCGCCGCTCAGGCGGTCGGGGTTCTCGTGGCGCCGCTCCCACAGCCCGACACGTCGCAGGGCTTCTTCGGCGCGCGCCAGCACGTCGGCCACGGGCAGCCGCAGGTTCTCGGGCCCGAAAGCCACCTCGTCGAGGAGCGTCCCGGTCACCAGCTGCGCATCGGGATCCTGGAACACCATCCCGACGCTCTCGCTCAGCACCGACACCGCCGTCGCCGCCGTGTCGCGGCCGTCGACCTCGACACGGCCGCGGACGGTCGCCGGAACCGCGTGGGGGATCAGGCCGTTCAGGGCGAGCGCGAGCGTCGACTTCCCGGCCCCGCTCGGACCGAGCAGCAGCACGACCTCGCCGCGGTTCACGACGAACGAGGCGCCGGCGGGAGCCTCGGCATCCGCACCGTCGTGCCGGATGCCGAGATCGCGCACGCGCAGCAGCGGCGCGGGCGTGCGGGCGTCGGGCGCCGCGGCGTCCGCTCCGAAGTCGGCAGATGTCACGGGTCGTCCCAGCGGTCGGTCAGGGGTGTCCTCTCAGGTTAGCCGAACCTAACTTGCCGAGCCTCACGCGTGAGCAGAACCCGCTCAACGGCGGACGGTCTGCCGTGCGACTCCGGCTCGACGCAGCGACGCGCCGACTCTGAGTCCGATCGCCGTCCAGACCACCGGTCCGCACACCGACAGGGCGAGATAGGCGACCTGGGCCCACAGGGGGTACGCGCTCAGGTGCGCCGCGAAGAAGACCGCGACGGCCACGAGCACACCGATCACGATCGCGGAGATGAAGAACCGCCACGCTCCCCATACGCGGTAGCGGGTGAGTGCGGCGACACCCTCCTGGATCGCGCCGAACAGCAGCGCCGTGCCGAGGAAACGCGTGGTCCAGATCGGCGCGAACGCACTGGCGACGAGCGCGGCCAGGACGTGCGTGAGCACAGCAACCAGGGGCAGGCGCAGCACCTCCTGCGCGATGATGCCGGGGAGCACGTGCGCGCCGAGGACGAGGCCGTAGACGATGGCCAGACCGGGCACGGTGAGGACGATCGGCGTCACGAGTCCGGCGAAGCCGCCCAGGATGCCGGTGGCCACACCGATCGCCGCGCACACCAGCAGGACGCGCGTCGACAGGACGGTTTTTCGGGCCACGCCTCCAGCGTAGCCGCGCTGCCATCGGCCTCGGACCGGGAAAAAACCTCAGACCGTGCGGCGTCGAGGGGTCAGTCGCACTGCCGGCAGGGGCGGTGCCGGCACCCGTTCGCAGGCGTGCCCGATGACGTGCCCGAAGCGTGCGCCGGCCGTGCCGGTGTCGTCCGCTTCGCTCTCCCACGCGTCGCGCGCGGCGACGATCTCATCGTGTGAACGGCCCACGAAGTTCCACCACATGACGATGTCCGACTCGAACGGCTCGCCGCCGATCAGGAACAGTGTCGTCTCGCGCTGCGCGCTGACCTCGACGCCGTCTCGATGGATGCCGAGGTACAGCAGTCCCTGGTCGGGGAGGGCGGTCGCGGCATCCGGCGCGGTGTGCACCTCGGGCGCTCCGGCGACGCCGACGAGGGCGTACTCCCAGACCGGATCGAGTGGAAGGCGCACACGCGATCCTGCGGGCACGTGGATCTCGGCGCCGACGATCGGCGTGTGCATCGTCGCGGGCGAGCGTGCGCCGGCGAAGTCGCCGACGACGACCGTCGCCGTGGCGCCGCCGGCGTCCGGCCCGCCGTCGAGGGCGACGGTCGGGAGGTCCTCGTGGCGCTCGAACTCCGCCGCACCGTGCCGACGCGTCTCGGGGAGGGCCACCCACAGCTGCAGCGCGTCCAGCGGCACGGCGTCTTCACCCAGGGAGTACTCGGAATGCGCGATCCCGGCACCGCTGGTCATGAGGTTCAGCACGCCGCGGCTGACCACCACGTCGTTGCCGAGGGTGTCGCGGTGGCGCACCTCGCCGACGAGCGGCCAGGTCACCGTCTGCAGGCCGATGTGGGGGTGCGGTTCCACGCGCATGCGCGCCGTCTGCGGACCGAATCGGTCGAGGAAGCACCAGGCGCCGACCATCGGCAGGGCACGCTGGGGCAGACTGCGGTGCACCTCCATCGCCCGCACGCCGCCGAGAGGGACCTCGCGGGCCTCGAGCAGCAGTGCGCGGGGTCCGTCGCAGGCGGTCGGTCCGGCCAGGCCAGGGGCCGCGTCGTCGAGCCTCGTCATCCGCGGGACGACCCGACTCCTTCGTCGCCCGGGGTCGGCTCGGCCGTCGACGCGTGGGCCGCCGCCTCGACGTCACCCTCGCGCCACGCGACAGCGAGGCCGGGCACCTCGTTCTTCTGCAGGTATCGCACGACGAAGGGGCACACCGGCACCACGCTCACGCCGCGTGCGGCCTCACCCTCCATCGCCGCCGCGACGAGCTTCGTGCCGAGCCCGCGTCCGCCGTAGGCGGGGTCGATCTCCGTGTGCGGGAAGACGTGGCGGCCCTCGGCATCCTCCTCGTACTCGGTGAAACCGGCGACCCGGCCGTCGACGAGGATCTCGTAGCGGTCGGCGTCGTCGTTGCGGGCGATGCGGATGTCGTCGCTCATGACGTCCCTTTCGTGAAGATGTCCTCCCACCGTAGGCCGGTTCTGCGCAACGGCACCAGGCCTGTCGTTGCGAGGCGTGAATGGGGAGGATGGCGGGGTGACATCCCTCTCCCCCCGCCGCCGTTCGCGACCCCTTGTGCGCGCCGTGCGCTCTCCCGTGGCAGCCGCCGTCATCGCCGTCGCGCTGACAGGTTGCGGCGCCTACGGCCCGTCTCCGTCTCCGGCGCCGCCGACGTCGACGCCGGCGCCGAGCCCGTCTCCGACTCCCACCCCGACGCCCACGGCCGACCCGCTCGCCGGGCTCGACCTGCGCCAGCGCGTCGGACAGCTCTTCATCGTCGGTACGCAGATCGACGCGGCGACACCCGCGACCATGTCGGCCGTCACGGACCTGCACGCGGGCGGCATCTTCCTGCACGGGCGCTCGCAGGCGGGGGCCGCGGCGGTCGCCGCGCTCGTCGGCTCGTTCACGAGCGCGGATGCCGACGGCATCCCGATCTGGGTCTCCACCGACCAGGAGGGCGGCGAGGTCCAGGTGCTCACCGGGCCGGGGTTCGACGACATCCCGTACGCGATCCGGCAGGCCGACCTGCCCGACGACCAGCTGCGCGCATCGGCCACGACGTGGGGACAGCAGCTCGCCGCCGCCGGCGTCACGCTGAACCTCGCGCCCGTGGTCGACATCGTCACGAGCGAGGCGACCCGCTTCGACAATCCGCCCGTCGGGGCCCTCGGCCGTCAGTACGGGTACGACGAGGCGACCGTGGTCGCCAAGGCCGGGGCGTTCGCCGACGGGATGCGGGCCTCGGACGTCATGCCGGTGTTCAAGCACTTTCCGGGGCTCGGCCACGTCGCCGCCAACACCGACACCACGGCGAACGTGGTCGACACGACCGTCACCGCGGACGGCCCCGACGTCGCGGTCTACCGCAACCTCCTGCGAGGCGGCCCCGCCGCCGTGATGGTCTCGAGCGCGATCTACCAGAACATCGACCCCTCGACTCCGGCGGTGTTCTCGCCGACAGTCGTGGGCCTTGCCCGGGCCGTCGTCGGCACGGACGGGATGCTCGTCACCGACGACCTCTCCGCCGCCCAGGCGGTGCAGGCGTGGAGCCCGGCCGATCGCGCCGTGCTCGCGCTGAGCGCCGGGGTCGACGTCGTGCTGGCATCGACCGATCCGAGCGTGTTCGCGGAGATGTACGACGCGGTGCTCGCCAAAGCGCAGGGCGATCCCGCGTTCGCGCAGCGTGTGGACGACGCCGCGCGGCACGTGCTCTCCGCCAAGGCTGCGCGCCCCTGACTGCACCGCCGCAGCGCCGCGCGACCGCGGGCGCCGCCGCGCCTGGCAGACTCGGGGAATGACCTCGCCCGCGGCACTGACCGACCTCGTGCCCGTCGGAGCGACGGCGGATGCCGCGTACGAGGGCTTCGTCGCCTGGGCCGCCGGCCGCGGGCTGGCACTGTACCCCGCGCAGGACGAGGCCGTCATCGAGCTGGTCTCGGGTGCCAACGTCATCCTGTCGACACCGACGGGCACCGGCAAGTCGCTCGTCGCGATCGCCGCTCACGCGGCCTGCCTCGCCGCGGGCGGCCGCTCGTACTACACCGCGCCGATCAAAGCGCTGGTCAGTGAGAAGTTCTTCGCGCTGGTCGAGGTGTTCGGCGCCGAGAACGTCGGCATGGTCACCGGCGACTCGTCGGTGAACCCGGATGCCGCGATCGTCTGCTGCACCGCGGAGATCCTCGCCAACATCGCCCTCCGTCACGGCGCGGATGCGCAGGTCGATCAGGTCGTCATGGACGAGTTCCACTACTACGGCGACCCCGACCGGGGATGGGCGTGGCAGGTGCCGCTGCTGCTGCTGCCGCAGGCGCAGTTCCTGCTGATGTCGGCCACCCTCGGCGACGTGACGCCGATCGCCGAAGACCTCGAGCGCCGCACGGGGCGCCCCGTGGCGCTCGTCACCGGCGTCGAGCGGCCGGTGCCGCTGCACTTCTCGTACGAGCGCCGGCCCGTGCACGAGGTGCTGACGATGCTCGTCGACGAGCGTGAGGTGCCGGTCTACATCGTGCACTTCGCACAGGCGGCGGCCCTCGAGCGTGCGCAGGCTCTGGCATCCGTCACCCTCACCACACGCGCCCAGCGCGACGAGATCGCCGACGCCATCGGCGGATTCCGCTTCACGACCGGCTTCGGCAAGACGCTGTCGCGCCTCGTCAGGGCCGGCATCGGCGTGCACCACGCGGGCATGCTGCCGCGCTACCGGCGACTCGTCGAGACTCTCGCCCAACGCGGGCTGCTGCGGGTCATCTGCGGCACCGACACCCTCGGAGTCGGCATCAACGTGCCCATCCGCACCGTCATGATCACGGCGCTGAGCAAGTACGACGGCACGAAGATGCGCCAGCTCAGCGCGCGCGAGTTCCACCAGGTCGCCGGCCGTGCCGGGCGCGCCGGCTACGACACCTACGGCAATGTCGTGGTCATGGCACCCGAGTGGGAGATCGAGAACGCGGTCGCGCTCGCGAAGGCCGGTGACGACGCGGCCAAGCGCAAGAAGATCGTCCGCAAGAAGGCCCCCACCGGCGTCGTCAACTGGGGTGAGGGGTCGTACGAGCGGCTCATCTCCGCCGCTCCCGAGCCGCTCGTCCCGCAGCTGAAGCTCACCGCCGCGATGCTGATCAACGTCATCGGCCGCGGGGGAGACGTCTTCGGCCACGTGCGCGCACTCGTGTTCGATAACCACGAGCCGGCCGCACGTCGGTTCGCCCTCGCTCGACGCGCCATCGCGATCTTCCGCACGCTCGTGGACGCTGGGATCGTCGAGATCGACCGCTCCGCGCCATCGCGCCCTCGCATCGCGCTGACGGTCGACCTGCAGCCGAACTTCGCCCTCAACCAACCGCTGTCGCCCTTCGCGCTCGCCGCGATCGAGCTGCTGTCGCCCGACGACGACATGGCTCCGGGCGCCGGGGCGCGTGTTCACAACTCCGGAGATCTCGCCGCCGAGGAGCCCACAGCGCCCGGTTCCAACGAAAATGCGTCGTCCTTCCGGAGCTATGAACAGCCCGCCCCCGCGACCGCCCCCGCCCCCGTCGCCCCGGGCGGCATCGGCACCGGCCACTACGCCCTCGATGTCCTGAGCGTCATCGAGGCCACCCTCGACGATCCGCGCGCCATTCTCGCGCAGCAGGAGTACCGCGCTCGGGGCGAGGCGGTCGCCGCGATGAAACGCGACGGCATCGAGTACGACGAGCGCATGGCCCTGCTCGAGGAGATCACCTATCCGAAGCCGCTCGCCGAGTTGCTCACCCAGTCGTTCGAGGTGTTCGCGTCCTCGCAGCCGTGGGTGCGCGATTTCGAGCTGAGTCCGAAGTCGGTGGTCCGCGACATGTTCGAGCGAGCCATGTCGTTCGCGGAATATGTTTCCTTCTACCAACTCTCGCGCAGTGAAGGACTGGTGCTGCGCTACCTCTCCGACGCCGACCGGGCGATCCGCCAGACCGTTCCCGCCGATGCGCGCACCGACGAGCTGCGCGACATCATCGAGTGGCTCGGCGAGCTCGTGCGCCAGGTCGACTCGAGTCTCGTCGACGAGTGGTCGGCGCTCATCGACCCCACGGCGGTGCTGCCCGAGGACGGCGCTCCGGTCGTGCCGCCGGCGCCGCCCTCCATCCTCACGAACGAGCGCGCGTTCACGGTCCTCGTGCGCAACGAGCTGTTTCGGCGGGTGCAGCTCGCGGCTCTGCAGGACGACGACGCGCTGGTGGCCCTCGACCCCGAGGCCGGTTGGCCCGAAGCCCTCGACCGCTACTACGACGAGCACGACGAGATCCTCACCGGCGGCTCCGCGCGCTCGCCGCGGCTCTGCGTGATCGACACGGCGGATGCCGCGGCATCCGGCCTCTGGCGCGTCGAGCAGACGATCGACGATCCGGCCGGCGACCACGACTGGCGCATCCGGGCCGAGGTCGATCTCGCGGCATCCGTCGAGGAGGGCGCCGCCGTCGTCCACGTGACCGAACTCACGCGCCTGTAAGCCCCCCACCTCTACCACTCGCGAGCCGCTATGTTCCGCGCGAGCCGCCATCATCTGTCGTGGCGGCTCGGTGCGATCGTGACGGCTCGGCGGGGCGGGTGGGGAGGACGGCGTCGCGTGTCGGATGCCGCGGCTAGCCTGGACGGGTGAGTGCAGCCACCGATCGGTACGACGACCCCTACGCGGACGTGCCGTGGGATGTGGATGAGCTGACGCCGCCCGACGAGTTCGACATGGCGCCCCCGCCGGAGTACGACGGGTATGCCGGTGCGCTCGCTCGGGCGACGCGCGACACGGCTCCGGACGCCGCGGCCCCGGCTGCGGCATCCGGCGATGCCCCGGCGCGACGCGCCGCCGCGGTCGCCCGCCCGCCGCGCTCGACCGATCCGAGGGCGGTGCTGAAGGAGGTCTTCGGCTACGACGAGTTCCGCGGCGATCAGGCCGACATCGTGGCGCACGTCGTCGCGGGCGGCGACGCCGTGGTGCTCATGCCCACCGGCGGCGGCAAGTCGATCACGTATCAGGTGCCCGCGCTCGTTCGTGCCGGCACGGGGCTCGTGATCAGTCCGCTCATCGCACTGATGCACGACCAGGTCGACGCCCTGCGGGCCAACGGTGTGCGGGCGGCGTACCTGAACTCCACCCAGAATGCGGCCGAACGTGCCGGCGTCGAGCAGGACTTCCTCGCCGGCGAGCTCGACCTGCTCTACGTCGCGCCCGAACGCCTCAGCGCTCCCGCGACGAGCGCCCTGCTGCAGCGGGGCACACTCAGTGTGATCGCCATCGACGAGGCGCACTGCGTCAGCCAGTGGGGTCACGACTTCCGTCCCGACTACCTCGCCCTCGGCGACCTGACCGATCGGTTCCCCGGGGTGCCGCGCATGGCGCTCACGGCGACGGCCACGCGCGCGACCCATCAGGAGATCACCGAGCGGCTGCGCCTGCCCGACGCACGGCATTTCGTCGCGAGCTTCGACCGGCCCAACATCCAGTACCGCATCGAGCCGAAGGTCGATCCGCGCCGTCAGCTGCTGCAGTTCGTTCGCGCCCAGCCGGCCGGCTCTGCCGGGATCGTCTACGCCCTCAGCCGCAAGTCGGTGGAGCAGACGGCCGAGTATCTGCGCACGCAGGGCGTGGACGCTCTGCCGTATCACGCGGGGTTGGATGCCGCGGTGCGCGCCCACCACCAGCAGCGCTTCCTTCGCGAAGACGGCGTGGTGATGGTCGCCACGATCGCGTTCGGGATGGGCATCGACAAGCCAGACGTGCGCTTCGTCGCCCACATCGACCTGCCGAAGTCGGTCGAGGGCTACTACCAGGAGACGGGTCGCGCCGGCCGGGACGGCGACCCCGCGATCGCCTGGATGGCCTACGGGCTCGGCGACGTGGTGCAGCAGCGGCGTCTCATCGACCAATCGCCGGGGGAGCGGTCGTACAAGATGCGGCTCGGCCAGCACCTCGACGCGATGCTCGCGCTCTGCGAGACGGTGTCGTGCCGTCGGCAGAACCTCCTCGCCTACTTCGGGCAGAGCTCCGAGCCGTGCGGCAACTGCGACACCTGCCTCGACAGCCCCGACACCTGGGACGGGCTGGTTCCCGCGCAGAAGCTGCTGTCGACGATCGTGCGGCTGCAGCGCGAGCGCAACCAGGCGTTCGGCGCCGGACACCTCGTCGACATCCTCCGCGGAGCATCGACCGAGCGCATCCGTCAGCAGGGCCACGACGCGCTCGCGACGTACGGATTGGGAGCGGACCTCAGCGACCAGGACTGGCGCAGCGTCATCCGACAGCTGCTCGCCCGTGGCGTCATCGTCGCCCGTGGCGAGTACGGCGTGCTCGCGGTCGGCGACGAGGGTGCGGCGGTGCTGCGCGGGGAGACCCCCGTGCCGCTGCGCCGCGACGTCCTCGGACGCGGCGGGGGTGCCCCGCGCGTGCGCAAGGCCGCGGCGTCCGACGCCGTGGCCGACGGTGACCGCGACCTCTTCGAAGCCCTTCGCGCCTGGCGCGCCGGGGTGGCGAAGGAGCAGGGCGTGCCCGCGTACATCGTCTTCGGCGATGCGACGCTGCGGGCCCTGGCCGAGCAGCGCCCGGCATCCATCGCCGCGCTCGACGGCATCACCGGCATCGGTGCGAAAAAGCGCGAAGCGTACGGCGAGGGCGTGCTCGCGGTCATCGCCGCCCACTGACGCGCGTGCGCGAGTTGCGGGCTCAGCGGGGTGCCCGTCCATGCAGCGACGACCGAATCCGATGCGAGCCGTAGTCCGCAGGCCACCCGCGCCCCTCGGTCAGCCCCGGGGGAGGATGTCATCGAGGTGGGCGGCGAGCTCTGCGGCCACGTCCACGCTCTCGCGGTCGTACAGCCACTGGTACTGCAAGCCGTCCCACAGTGCGACGAGCCGTATCGCCTCACGGGCGGGATCGCGGTGGGCCGGCAGGTCGCCGTCCTGCTGCGCCGCGCGGAGGACGGCGGTGAAATGGTCGATCGTGGCGGCGAAGCGCTGCGCGAAGTAGTCGTGGGCCGGATGATCCGGCGGTAGCGCCTCGCACGAGAGCACCGCGTAGACCTCGATGAGCCCGGGCGCGGAGGCCGCATTGATCGCAGCGTTGCGGGGCAGATCCCGCAGCGCATCGGCGGCGCGCTCGACGTGGGCCGGCGGCGACACCGAAATGGCGCGATCGCGCTCGGCCAGCACGGCGCGCAGCAGCGCATCCTTCGACGGGTAGTGGTGCAGCAGGGCCGACTTGGACACCCCCACGCGCTCGGCGATCTCTCGCAGGCTCGTATCGGCGTATCCATCCCGGGCGAACAGCGCCGTCGCGTCGCGCACGATCCGAGATCGCCGCTCGCGCCCGACGCGGTAGCCCTCCGTCGTCTCGGGCTCCTCGCCCACGAGGTCGAGCGCCGGCCAGGGTGCGGGAGAGGCGGATGCCGCGACGCCCTTGCCCGCATCGGGTTCGGCCGGACCTGCCGAGCCCGGTGCCGCGACCAGCATCTGCTGCATCTCGGTGAGCAGCGCGACGAGATCCACGCGCCGGGGCAGGTAGAGCTGGAGCAGCTGCAGGCCGTCCCAGACGGCCGCGATGCGGATGGCCTCACCGTGAACGTCGCGGCGGGGATGCGCGGCGCCGACGGTGCGGGCCTCGGACAGCTGCGCGACGAACACCTCGCGCAGCCGGCTGTAGCGCTCGCGCATGGCGGCGTGGGCGGGGTGTCCCCGGGTGGAGCCTTCGCCGACGAGCGCCGCATACACGTCTTCCTCGATCGTCCCGCGATCCTCACGCCCTTCGCCGCGCTCGGCGTCAGCCTCACCGCGAACTGGGGCGCCGGCACTGCCGCGCTGTTCGACGTGCTGTCGGGCCGGGCGCCGGCGCGCGGCAAGCTCCCGTTCGATCTGCCGCGGTCGATGGACGCGGTGAAGGCCTCGCGTCCCGACGTCCCGTTCGACACCGCCGACCCGCTCTTCCGCTTCGGTCACGGCCTCGAGCTCTGACACCGGATGCGGGGCTGAGCAACGGAAGCGGATGCCGGCGCGCGCGGCATCCGCTTCTGCGTGCACGCTCCGCATCCGATGCGACGGCACCGGGCGCTCGTGCCCGTGCGGAGGCGCCGTGGCTTTCGCGGGGAGCCACGGTGGAACTCGGTCTCACAAAACGTGGGTGTGGGTCTCACACAGGGGAGGATGCCGCGGAGGCGCGCCGCTTTGTGGGCAGCGCGCAAGCGTTTTGCGAGCCGCCGTACGCGCTCCTACCGTCGAGCATGAGTTTTCCTGTCCGCTGTCGAAAGGTACGCCGATGACCGACGCCGCCGTCCGTCCGAAGAAGCCCGCCACGAGCACGCGAACGCCCGCCGGCGGAGCCCCGACGGCTGCGCACACCGCCGCGGAGGCCCACGAGTCGCGTATCCACGTCGACACCGTCACGGATCTGCTGCTGGGCACCTGGGCGCAGACCCGGCGCGAAGCCCGCGAGATGATCAAGGATCCGGCGCTCTGGAAGATCGAGGGGCTGTCGGTCGCCGACCATCGCGAACGCGTGTTCGGCCAGCTGCAGATCCTCGTCGACAACAACGGGTCGCGGCGCGCGTTCCCGAAGAAGTACGGCGGCCTCGAGGACAACGGAGCCAACCTCGCCGGCTTCATGGAGCTCGTGCTCGCCGACCCGTCGCTGCAGATCAAGTCCGGTGTGCAGTGGGGCCTGTTCGGCTCCGCGATCTACCAGCTCGGCACCGAGAAGCACCACGAGGCGTGGCTGCGCGATGTGATCGAGCTGACGCTGCCGGGTGCGTTCGCGATGACCGAGATCGGGCACGGCTCCGACGTCGCCGCCATCGGCACGACCGCCACCTACGACCCGGAGACCGAGGAGTTCGTCATCAACACGCCGTTCCGCGGCGCGTGGAAGGACTACCTCGGCAACGCTGCCGTGCACGGTCGGGCCGCGACCGTGTTCGCCCAGCTCATCACCGGTGGCGTCAACTACGGCGTGCACTGCTTCTTCGTCCCCATCCGCGACGACGAGGGCAACATGCTGCCGGGCGTGCAGAGCGAGGACGACGGGGTCAAGGGCGGGCTCAACGGCATCGACAACGGCCGGCTCGCGTTCGATCACGTGCGCGTCCCGAGATTCAACCTCCTGAACCGCTACGGCGATGTCGCCGCCGACGGCACCTACAGCTCCGACATCCCGAGCCCCGGGCGCCGCTTCTTCACCATGCTCGGCGCGCTCGTGCAGGGCCGGGTCTCGCTCGACGGCGCCGCGACGACCGCGACCGCGCTCGCGCTGCACATCGCGATCACCTACGCCGGTCAGCGTCGCCAGTTCGACTCGGGGTCGGGCAGCGACGAGGTGGTGCTGCTCGACTACGGCAAGCACCAGCGGCGCCTGCTGCCCCGACTGGCGCAGGTGTACGCGCAGTTCTTCGCGAACGACGAGCTGCTGCGTACCTTCGACGGCGTCTTCAGCGGACGCACCGACCCCCCCGACGAGCGCGAGAACCTCGAGCCCCTCGCCGCCGCGCTCAAGCCCCTGTCCACGTGGAACGCTC